>JAZQGJ010000066.1:0-3900 GCA_045539995.1 Eubacteriales bacterium | reverse complement strand
TCCGTTTACAATAACGGGGTCGTTAGAGAATCGGTGAATCTCGGTCATATTTATCATTTTACCGTCAAATTCGCCGAGCATAGCTCTTCCACTCGATGCTCCGAAGTCAAACGCAAGTACTTTCTTTGCCATAAAAAACTCTCCTTTGTCTTTTATCTGTATTCGACACCTTTAGTATACTATATTTCTGAGAAAAAGTAAATAGCAATTCTTAATTTAATTGAGATTAAAAAACATTTCAAAAAACAGAGGAAATTCTTTTTCGTAGCGTTCTGACGAAAACGGCGTGAGCCCTTAAAAGAGCGCCACGCCGTGCTTTTTATTTCTGCTATTTAATTTTCAAAGCGACGTTATCTTATAAAGCTGGTTCTCTTTGACTTGGAATTTTCGGGCGCGTATATTCCGTTCTTCCTTCCAAGCTCTACGCATTTTAACGCCCAAGCGATATTGCGCGCTAAATTTTCAATGGTTTGTATGCCTTCCTCGTCGGATGAAATTTCTTCGGCTCTGTTTCCGTAAACACCGTTCCAATACGTAGATGAAACTAAAAGCATCTGCGCAAAGGTAATGTGCTTGTTTATGACGTCGATTGACGACGTTGTACCCGCGCGTCGCGCGCAAGCGATAGATGCGGCAATTTTATGCGTAAAATGCTTCCCTCCTGCGTAAAAGGCTCTGTCAAGCAAGGAAAGAAGCCTTCCACTCGGATGCGCGTAATAAACGGGAGTACCGAATACAAATCCGTCGCATTCCTTTGCCTTTTCCAGAAGTGAATTTACGCAGTCGTCGTCAAAGGCGCAAAAGCCGTCAAGCTTGACGCACTGCTTACAGCCAATACAGTCACGAACAGGAGAAGGACCAATATTAAAAATTTCTGCCTCTATGCCCTCTTTTTCAAGGATCTCTTTAATCCTGCCTAACGCAGTTGCGGTGCTGCCCGCTTCCTTGCTGCTTCCGTTTATAAGTAATACCTTCATAAAAATTCCCCCTATTGTTGATTTTACTAATGCTCAGCGCCTTTCAGCGAAATGCGTCAAGAGCATTTTTCTCGTTCAGAATAAAATTGAGACCACATAAAATATATTATCACAACAAGAGCTTATATGCAACAGCTTTTTAAGAAATGTAAACTTATATTGTCAAATATTAAATCTTTTTTCAAACAAAGTCATACACCCTTGCAAAAACCTCACAAAAACTTCAACAAAACCCGATTTTCATATTGACAAGCGCAAAAAAATATGATATTATATATAGGCATTTTGAAAACCAAAAAATATGCGCTACGTGCATCACTACGGGATATTTCGCCTTTGGCGAAGATACCCCCACCCTGTTCTCGCTGCGGCTCGGTCACGCTCAAGGGAAAACAGTTATCAAATGTTTTCTAAGACTTTCGCGCCGCTTCGCTACCTGACAAGCGAGCTTGTCGATCTTCGGGTGGGGTATGCGAAGCGAAGCGGTCATAACGAGGCGGTCTTGAAATTTCAGCCTGCCGCGCGATGATGCAAGACAGAGACCTCCGAAAGAGGTTCAAAACACGCCGTTTTTCGAACGGTAAAATACTTGCCCAAAATGATCTCTATCGAGAATTCTAAAGGCGAGAAAAACACAGAAAAAGCACAATTAAATAGTCTACACGGAGGGTTATCGAAGCGGTCATAACGAGGCGGTCTTGAAAATTTGCGAGCATAACGGTCGCAAAAACGCTAAAAAGCCTTGTAAACACTGACTTTTCGGGTACTCCGAAAACAACCGAAAACAGCATTTCTAAAAATATTTCTAAAAAAATTGAATATCCGATGATATCTGCCTAACGGCAGTTCATATACGGAGGGATATCGAAGTGGTCATAACGAGGCGGTCTTGAAAACCGTTTGGGCACCCGCCCACAAGGGTTCGAATCCCTTTCCCTCCGCCATAGCCCCGAATGTCTCGGGGCTTTTTTATTGACTATATGGCAAAAATATGGTATAATTAATTATGCTATTGTTAAAATTATGGAGGTTGTTATGGCATTAATTCCAAATTTTTATATTGAGTCTGTTGTTACAATAAGCGTGTTGGTAAACAACACAAAAAAGTGTATAGGAACAGGTTTTTTGGTTGGTGACTTAATGGAAATTACAGATGGCTCTAAAAAATATGGACTGTATTTAATCACTAACAAGCATGTTGTGAAAAATCTAAGCCAAATATTCATTGGTTTTAACCAAAATGGTGGAACATCTTCTTATGATTTTCCTGTTAAGCTTACTGACGGACAGCAGTTGTTTTATTCTTCGCACGTTAATCCTCAGGTGGATATAATTGCTTTAGGTATAAATGCGACATTCTTAAACAACATGAATGCTAAATATCACTTTTTCCCCCTTGATGAACAGGCTTATACTATTTCAGATATGAAGGTCAAGGGTGTTTTTGAAGGTGATTTGGTATATTCTTTAGGATATCCTCTTAATTTGGGAAACACTTCTCAAAAAAATCCTATATGCAGATTAGGGTGTATATCAAGGGTATCTAATCTATACATACCGGGAAACCCAGAGGTGAACTTTTTAGTAGATGCGCAGTCTTTCCCCGGAAACTCTGGAGGACCCGTAATACTGCGTCCAGAATTGTCTTCTGTTATTGGTTCAAAATCCCAACCACAAGCGGCATTGCTCGGAATATTGCATAGCTATATTCCATATCAAGATGCTTTGATTAGCCGTCAAACGGGTGAAACATACTCTATTATGCAAGAGAACAGCGGATTGACTAATGTACATCCTGTTGATTATATCATCCACGTTGTACAATTAGAGCGCAATAGAATCGGGGACCAAAATATTTCAAGATACGAAATGATTATTCCTAACGAACAACCACAAATCGAGTTGCCAGCTCAAGTGAATGCGGAAGAAAGCAATAACGAGATTAGCAAAGAAGACAACGATACCGAAGAGTGATAAGTGGTTGTTAATAACTACTACTCTTTAGTTTGTAAAAAAAGCACAGCCCCACCGCTATGGTGAGGCTGTGTTTTGCTTTATTTCTTCTTAGTGAACGTGAGGATCGTATTGATATGCCACGTCGACTTGTGGATGATCTCGAAGGCGAAGTCATCGACGAGGAACTCTACGAGTGCGCTCTTGGGAAGGATATACTTTCCGTTGATCTGGACGGCGAAGATGCGCTTCTGTTGAATATACGAGTGCACTGTGTTTTTGGCGTAACCCATGATATCGGCTGCTTTATCCGCAGTGATGGCATCGGGAAAATACTGAAGCCGTTTTTCGACGTGTGCGCGGAAATCGTCCTTACACTCGTCTGCGATGGTAACGAAACATTCGGCAAGGTCTACGGTATCCATCGGGCGATTATTATTGATCACCACCTTCTGCTTTGTCGGTTTGGCGTTGAAGATCCCCACGGGGATCTCCTTACGCCTCTCTGCTCGTTTCTTCTGCAGATATACTTCCACATCCTCACGGAGGATGATATATCGGTGTGTCTTGGTCGATCGGATCTCGCACGGAATGATGCCGTTTTGCAGCATCCACGCTGCCTTACGCTTGCTGACATGAAGCATTTTATAAAGTTGCTCCAAGGACATTTCTCCCTCTTTCAGCACATCAGCTCACCTCTCCTTCGTCTTCGTCGGCAAGGAGCTTGCCGAGCTTCATACCCGCCTCGCCCGTAGCGTTGGCGTCAAGGTGAGAGTAAATGTCAGCCGTGGTGCTCATATTGCTGTGACCGAGGTATCTCTGGATGACCTTCATGTTTACGTTCAGCGATACGAGGAGCGATGCACAGGTGTGTCTAAGGTCATGGAAGCGGATCGGTCGCAATCCGTTCTTTTCGAGAAGCACCGGAAAGTGTGAGGTCACGTAACTCGGTTTGATGAGCTCACCCATG
>JAZQGJ010000065.1:0-2855 GCA_045539995.1 Eubacteriales bacterium | reverse complement strand
TTTCATTATAGCCTCGGCAGGATTATCGTAGTTTGTAATTACGTCTGCCGCCTCGATTATTTCAACTCTGTCCTTATTGTATTCCGCCTTGGCGAGTGCAGATCCTATAGCCGCACCGTCACCAACGAGCACTATTCCCATTTCCTCATTGGCAGAGAGCGCCTTCAGTGCGCCCTCAACCATAGTTTCCGGTCCATTATCGCTGCCCATAACGTCTATCGCAATTTTATAAAGCTTATTCATATGTTTCTATACTCCTCAAAGCTGCAAATTGTTTTCAAGCAACAATATTTTAACTCCTTTTTGGCGTTTTGTCAAGCCTTCGTAAACACATCCGAAGAAAGCCGAACGGATGAATCTATAATACGTTTTGCCGCAACAAGTCGCAGAAAAGCGCGGCTTTGCCGGAGACAGCACGGCAAAGGGTGCTGGAATTTATCGTTGCAAGACTTGTTATTTTGGCGTGCTTCTTCTATATCGTACTTTTCCCCTTGCGCTGCACGCGCGCACTACACCGCTTACGAAGTGATAAAGTCGCAAATCGCGAACAAATTCAGCAAAAGCACTTGACAAACCCCTGATAATTTGGTATACTGTAGTTCGCGAACCGCCATAGCAGCGGCAGCAACATCAAACAGCACATCGAGGTGTAGCGCAGTTGGTAGCGCGCCAGTTTCGGGTCTCAATCACCGTTTTCGGCGTAGAATTTTCGGGAAGAGCCGTAAACCCTTGGAAACACTGCCTTTTTCGGCTCTCCCTAATGTCGAAAAATCATCAATTCCTCGGTCTGACCACATGTTTGACCACTTACAAAAAAATCTAATATTTTTACCATTTCGAGGTGTAGCGAAGGTGGTATCGCGCATCGTTCGGGACGATGAGATCGCAGGTTCGAGTCCTGTCACTTCGACCAAATTAGCGGTTTTTACCGCAAAAGAGCCGCAAGGTAGCAATACTTTGCGGCTTTGACTTTTGAAAGGAAATGGATCTATGAACACGGAAAAGAATTTAACTATTGAAGAAATTGAATCGGTAATTGGTGAAGAACCTATATTCTATTTGAAATTCACTTCTAAAGAATCGTTTGCAAATGATGTTGTTGAAGGAAAACTATATGCCAATACGCCTGAATGGTTTCGTAATAGAGAGCTTGAGACTGGCGAACATGGTCAAGGTGATAAAAATGAACTTCAATATGCAATGCCTCTTTTTAGCATACGTTTCATCAATCCCGAAACTGGTAATTGTGATTTTGAACTTCCTCACGCAAACGGACGGATCGCTTTCAAAGATGATGATAAACTTCCCCTTGTTTGCTTTGTAGGGATTCCTCTGCATGAAATGAGAATAATATCTCAAACGCCCGAGACTATGGAAATGGCACTTCCTTTTTCCGAATCCGAATATTCCGAAATGGGAAAAAGATTTGGCGAATATTGCGTAATAGTTGAAGCTAAAGCTCTAATTGAAGGACTACAGCAATATTGTAATGATAATTCTTGCCAATATATTTTGAAAAAAGTAACCTATTGTGTAAGCAATTTCAAAGAAAAAGCAGAGGCCTTTGCAAATGGGTCCACAGATAGATTCTTTTTTAAGGATGAAGATTTTGCATATCAAAGAGAATATAGATTGGTTCTTAGTAAGGAAATTCCAGATGATCATTTTATCAAAATCTCTTCACTAAAAGGTAAAGCCACTGTTGTAAAAAGTGAGCAACTAAGCAATCTTTGTTTATGTATTAAGGCTCCCCTAAAAAGCAACTGACAACATTTAAAAGGACTTTTTCTTTGCTTCCTCCGACGCATTTTTTGAGGGGCGATCGTTCGCGGTCGCCCCCTCTGTGCGTTATGCCGTTTTTGCCTTTTTCTTAAGTTCGGAGATTTCCTTTTTCTTTTGTTCTATCATCTTGGCAAGCTCCGCTTCGCATTCTTCTCGTGTCTTTGTGTACACATTAAATTTCTTTCGGCTGCCGTCGGGTAGTCTTGGGAAGTAGCTTCCTTCCCACAGGTGATCGTTGATCTGATACACGCATCCCGTGCCACTCTTGCGTACCTTTGGCTTCCACGGCTCGAAATTTTCCTCAATTTCGCTCGTTTCGGGTTGCCTTGGCTCATCCTTTGCTTCGGGCATTGGAGCGTCTGTACCGCCGATTTCTCGGTCGATTTTCACCGCCGCTTGCGCTCTCATGGTGTCGGTCACGTGGCTGTATATGTTCAGCGTGGTTTCTGAGCTTACATGTCCTATCATGGCGGAGAGCGTTTTCACGTCCATACCGTTTTCAAGTGCCATCGTTGCGAAGGTGTGGCGTAGGTCGTGGAAGCGAACGTGCTTGCAATGCGCTCTTTCAAGCATAATGCGGAAGCGTTTGGTGATTGCCGTGGGATTTCTCGGCTCTCCCTCTTTTACGGGAGATGGGAAGATCCAATCGTATTTTGCCGTCTTTTTCATCTCACGTAGCAGATCGAGCATGTCGGGCGGAAGGAGGACGGTTCTGATCGAGCTTTTGGTTTTCGGGACGGATATGCCCTTGGTCGTAAGCTGCCGTTTGATATTCAGCTCGCCTGTTTCGAGGTTGAGATCTCGCCACTTTAGTCCGAGTATCTCGCCACGGCGCATTCCTGTAGTCAGCTCGAGGAGGAACATCTCGTAGTAGCCCTCGTCGTAGGCTTGGTTTAACAGCCTTACAATTTCGTTTTGCGTTAGCACCTTCATCTCGCCATTTTTCTTTGGCGGTAGCTTGCAACCGATTGAGTGGTTTCTCGTTATGAGTCCTTCCTCAACCGCCTTTTCGAGCGACGATCTGCAGAGTGCGTGGCAGGAGCGTACCATTCGGTCGGATACGCCTGTGCCTT
>JAZQGJ010000064.1:0-36355 GCA_045539995.1 Eubacteriales bacterium | reverse complement strand
AACTGAGCTATACCCCTATACAACATTTCGTATTATATCACATAAAAAATAAAAATGCAATAGATTTTAACAAAAAATAAAAATATTTTTTATTATATCTTCTTTCCCCAGAAGAAATTTGCTTTGCAATTTGCTTTCAGGCTTTTTTCATAGCTTTCCTTTTTATGCGCTTCAATAGGAGAAAAAGAGAACTCTTTGCCGATTTCAAGAATTTTGCCTACGTGTCTGTAGAATAAAAATTTTGGTGGCAGATACGTAACAATGTCGCTTCCGTTTCTTATTACGGTATGGTTTTCCCATATTTCTTCTTCGCCCTCCCTTACGCCGAAATAAACTCTCGGCGAGCCGAAGGCATAGCTGAAAATATTATTGCGTATATCGCTTCTTTTTCTGTACAAATACTCATGGCAAATAGCGGCAAGGGCGCCTCCGTGACTGTAGCCTATCACTGTTATTTTTTCTATGTTTCTGTCGGATATGTCTTCTTGTATGTATGGCAAAATAGCGTTCCAAACGAGTAAAAAGCCCTTATGACAGAAAAAGCCGCCTTCTTTGTCGGTTCTTTTTGGATAAAAGTTAAGATTGCTTTTCCAATCCTTTTTGCCGTTGGATTTTTCAAAAAGAATATATAAAAGATTTCCCTCTCTCTGTAAAGCGAAGCTTCCGTCCTTTTCGGTATGATGGTATTCAGAGTTTACACACTTCAAAAAATAAAAAAGAAGCTCTTCGTACATAGCAATCTCCCAGTAAAAAAATTTTTTGACATACTCATTAATATTCAAAAATAAAACTGTTTATGATTGACGCAGCTCGTGCTTTTATCTCGATATATGTAAAAAAATTTTATTTTGTATATTGATTTGTTTACATAAATATACTATAATCTATGTGATGTTAATTTCATCTTTGACGAAATTAACTGCGCTGACTGCGTCATCGCGCCGAAAATCTGCCGATTTTCGCACATTCCATGAAATATAGTCGTCCGTGCTTGCTTGCAAGCAGACAGACACGGACTTCGCATATTATAACACGAGTAAAAATGCTTGCTTGCAAGGGCATTTTTACGACTTGTTTAAATAACGCAGGCGCGATATAGCGCGCACAGGGCGAAAGCCCCAAAGGCTTGCTATGCAAGACTTACTGCGTATATTATAATTTATGTGACGTTAATTTCATCTTTGACGAAATTAACTGCGCTGACTTATGTCATCGCGCCGAAAATCTGCCGATTTTCGCACATTCCTTGAAATATAGTCGTCCGTGCTTGCTTGCAAGCAGACAGACACGGACTTTGTATATTATAATGATTGTAATACTTTATTAAATAAAAAGAGGAGGACTGTGATGGAATATTTTTTTCTACAGGCAAGGGGTTTTGTTTTATTTTTTGCTACAATGGGAATATTAAGCCATATAATTGGTGAAAGATTGCCGAGAAAGCATTTTCACCACGATGCGTGGCCTTATAAAACGTACGCATGGGAAGATGACGGCGCTTTTTATAGCAGAGTCCTTCGTATAAGAAAATGGAGAAGGTTTTTGCCCGACAAAAGCAGAACGGTAAAATCTATGTATAGAAAATCGCTCGGAACTAATTTTTCCGAGTCGCACGTCGAAAGACTTATAAGAGAGAGCTGCGTAGCGGAATTTGTGCATTTGATGCTTGTTTTTTCGAGCGTTTTTATCTTCGCTTTTATGAGTGGCAAGGCAGCCTTGTTTTGCGGAATAGCTTACTCTCTCGGAAACGTTCCGTTTATACTTATACAGAGATACAACAGACCTAAATTAGTAAAGTTATACCGTTCGGTCATAGAAAAGAAAACCGAAGAAAACGTCTGTAAAGAAAAGGATGTAATATGTCAAAACGATTTTTGATTATTTTAAATCCCAACGCGGGAATGAAAAGGGCAAACAGATACCTTGCAGACATAATTTCTGTGTTTAATCGCGCGGGCTATTTTACGTCTGTTATGGTTACCGATAAGAGAGGCGCAGGGAAGGCTTACGCAGAAAAATACGCCTCTGAGTACGACGCGCTTGTCGCGATAGGCGGAGACGGTACCTTTAATGAGGTCGTATCGGGGCTCATAGAGAGCAAAATAAACATTCCTGTCGGCTATATTCCGTCGGGAAGCACAAATGATTTCGCGTCTGGCATCGGTCTTTCAAAAAACATATTAAAGGCGGCAAAGGATATAACAAAGGAACATCTAATAAACGTAGACGTGGGAAGCTTTGACGGCAGAATTTTTACCTACGTTGCGTCCTTTGGGGCTTTTACGGAAAGCTCGTATCAGACCTCACAGAGCTTGAAAAATTCACTCGGACACATAGCCTACGTATTAGAGGGAATAAAGGATGTGCCCTCGCTTTTGCGTAGCGAAAGGCTTAAGATAAAGACTGATGAAAATGAGTATGAGGGGAACTTCATATTTGGCGCAATCAGCAACTCAACCTCTCTCGGAGGCATTCTGAAGATAAATAAAAAATACGTCGACATAAGCGACGGAAAGCTCGAATTGCTTCTGATAAAAAAGCCTAATGCGCCGATAGACTATGCCCAGATCGTATATGCCTTGAATTCAGGCGAATATGCGAAATGTCCCCTGATTTGCTTTAGCAGCGCAAAAAAAATAGAAATAATTTCAGAAAAACAAATAAAATGGACTCTTGACGGCGAGCTTCAAATCGCCAAAGAAAAAAACGAGGTAAAAAATATTTCTCATGCATTACAGATCTTTGTTCCGTAAAGGTGGAATTTCCGAGCTTATAAAAGCGAATCCACATTTGCTGCTTCTTCTATTCTGGCCCATATATTTAGTTTTCTTTACGCTTGCGGAAAATTTGATAGTGGAAAGCTATACGTCGATTTATATTCCGCTTGATGATATGATACCTTATTGCAAATGGTTTGCTATTCCTTACGTTATATGGTATCCGTATATAGTTTTGCCGCTTTTCTATTTTATGTCGAAAAACATACCCGAGTTTAAACGTCTCATGTGGTTTATTATGCTTACATATAGCGTTACTCTGGTTATATATTTCATATTCCCGAACGGTCAGGATTTAAGACCTCCGACTGTTGAAGGCGATGGGCTTATCGCTCTCTGGATGAGATTTTTATATTCGTATGATACGAACACAAACGTATGCCCGAGTATTCACGTCATAGGTACGCTTGCTATTACGTTTGCGCTATTACATACAAGAGCTTTCAGAAAATGGTATTCAATCATTATTATTTCAATTCTCACTCTTTCGATTTGCTTTTCTATAGTTTTTGTAAAACAGCATTCTATAGTTGACCTTTTTGCGGGAGCTGCGCTCTGCGCCCTTGCATATCCCGTTATATATAATAAGAAAATGAAAAATCGGGCTGAAAGCGACAGGATTATGCCTTTTTCGCTTCCTTTTAAAAAGAAAAATACAGTAAGATAAAAAGGAGAAATCAAATGAAAATAACGAGCGATATAAAATATATAGGCGTTAATGACAGACAAATAGACCTCTTTGAAGGGCAGTATATTGTACTAAACGGAATGGCGTATAATTCTTACGCTATTCTTGACGAAAAGATAGCTATAATGGATACGGTAGATAAAAATTTTACTCACGAATGGCTTGATAATATACAGTCCGTTCTTGGTGGCAGAGCGCCCGACTATCTGATAATTCAGCATATGGAGCCTGATCATTCGGCAAATATAGCTAATTTTATGAAAACGTATCAGAACGCCAAAATCGTTTCAAGCGCAAAGTCTTATATGATGATGAAGAGCTTCTTCGGAACAGATTTTGCCGATAGACAGATTGTGGTAGGAGAGGGAGATACCCTTTCTCTCGGTGAACATACGCTCACCTTTCTTACCGCCCCTATGGTTCATTGGCCTGAGGTAATTGTGACGTACGATAGCAAGGATAAGGCGCTTTTCTCGGCTGACGGCTTTGGAAAGTTCGGCGCGCTTGATGCAGATGAGGACTGGGCGTGCGAGGCTCGCCGTTACTATTTCGGCATCGTCGGTAAATACGGCGCTCAGGTACAGTCTCTGCTTAAAAAAGCAGCACCCCTTGATATAAGCATTATCTGTCCTCTCCACGGCCCTGTTCTTACCGAAAATTTAGGATATTACCTCAATCTTTACAATACCTGGTCGAGCTATACGCCCGAGTCAGAGGGCATAATGATCGCTTACACCTCTGTTTACGGAAACACAAAGAAAGCAGTCGAGCTTCTCGCTGAGAAGCTGAAGGCGAAGGGCGCGCCAAAGGTTGTGCTTTGCGACCTTGCAAGAGAGGATATGGCAGAGGCTGTAGAGGACGCTTTCAGATATAATAAGCTCGTTCTGGCAACAACGACGTATAACGGAGAAATTTTCCCGTTTATGAAGCACTTTATAGACGCCTTGACCGAGAGGGCATATCAGAATAGAACGGTTGCCTTTATCGAAAACGGCTCTTGGGCGCCGCTTGCCGCCAAGGTTATGAAAAAGCTCTTCGAAAACAGCAAGAATATAAGCTATACCGACACGACGGTAACTATAAAATCAGCGCTTAGCGACGAAAGCAAGGAGCAGCTTGAAGCGCTATCTGATGAGCTTTGCCGAGAATATCTTGCCCAGCATAGCGAAACGGCAAATAAAAATGACCTCTCAGCGCTTTTCAATATCGGATACGGTCTCTACGTTGTAACCTCAAACGACGGCAAGAGAGATAACGGTCTTATAGTGAATACAGTTTCCCAGCTTACAAACACGCCTAACAGAATAGCCGTTACGATAAACAAGGATAGCTATTCTCATCACGTAATTAAGCAAACGGGAAGTATGAACGTAAATTGCCTTTCTACAGACGCGCCGTTCAGCATTTTTGAAAACTTTGGCTTCAAGAGTGGGCGCAACGTTGATAAGTTTGAAGAAATAACACCTTTCTATTCCGATAATGGGTTGGCTTTTCTGCCTAAGTATATAAATTCATTTATGTCACTTAAGGTAGAGCAGTACGTTGATTTGAATACTCATGGAATGTTTATTTGCTCGATAACCGAATCACGTGTTATTTCTGACGTTGAGACAATGACTTATACCTATTATCAGAATAACGTAAAGCCGAAGCCACAGACAGAGGGGAAGAAAGGATACGTCTGCAAAATTTGCGGATACGTTTACGAGGGAGACACACTTCCTGAGGACTTCATCTGCCCGCTTTGTAAGCATGGCGCTGCCGATTTTGAAGAAATAAAATAATATATCACAAACTAAAAAAGAGCTTGTCGGCATATTCGACAAGCTCTTTTTTATATTACAAGGCTCTTAAATAGTTGAAAAGGAGTTCCGCTATTATGTGGTGACCTAAATCGTTGGGGTGCAGACCGTCGGGAACGTATAACTGCTTTGTCTCTTCGTCATTCGGATCAATAGGCAGAGAATGGAAAAGGTCAAGGACGTTTATATTGTAGAGAGGTGCGGAATCGCAAATTGCATTTACATAACATTCAAGCGGTTTTCCGACAGTTGCCCCCTTTAACGCATGAGTTGCCGGGGATGCATCGTTTAAACGGTGCATAGGAGTCATAAACACAATTGTAGAGGTGGGATATTCTTCTCTTAAATACTTCATAAGAGAGTGAACAGCGCCGCAAAACGTTTTGTCGGTTCTGTCACTTACATC
This sequence comes from Eubacteriales bacterium, assembly GCA_045539995.1. Lineage (GTDB taxonomy): Bacteria > Bacillota > Clostridia > Oscillospirales > CAG-272 > UBA1740. Next base: position 30,682 of record JAZQGJ010000064.1, on the reverse strand, counting down.
TCCAAAGGGCGCGTTTCCGTGACCGTAGTCGTTTGTTCCGCCGAATACTATGATTATATCGGCCTCTTTTTCCATTGACTTTGACCTTTCGCAGAAGCTTTCTGAATCGTACGTGATAGGCTCGCTGGTAAGAGCTTGTGGTGCGATCCTGCTTCCGCCGAGACCGTAATTGTGTATTTCTCCAAGCCCTGAGAGCCTTTTTAATACGTTATCAAAGCGATTTGCCTCAACGTCATTTACTAATGCACCATATGTAATGCTGTCACCGAGAAAAAGGACGGTTTTGTTTTTTAATTCCATAATAAAAGCTCCTTTTTTATTTTATTCACTCTTTATGCTCTTTAATTATAAAGCCTTCAGGTAGGAAAAAAGCATCTCTGCTATTACACGATGACCGAGATCGTTGGGATGCAGACCGTCTGGAACGTATAACTGCCTTTCCCATTCAAGATTAGGGTTAATAGGCAAGGAGTGGAAAAGGTCAAGAACGTTTATGTTGTAGAGTGGCGCGGCATCGCAAATTACGTTTGCGTAATCCTCAAGCGGTTTTCCGGGATTTACCTCTTTTATGGAATCTGACGAGGGAAGCGTGTCATTTAAACGGCGCGAGGGCGTCATGAACACAATAGTAGAGGTGGGATATTCTTCTCTTAAATACTTCATAAGAGAGTGAACAGCGCCGCAAAACGTTTTGTCGGTTTTGTCGCTTTCATCACCAAAGGGCGCGTTTCCGTGACCGTAGTCGTTTGTACCGCCGAATACTATGATTATATCGGCTTTTTTCTCCATTTTCTTCGCTCGTTTGCAAAAATCGCCTGCATCAACGGAGCTTGGTTCGCCGCTGAATATCTGAGACGCTATTCTTGTTCCGCTAAGACCGTAATTATGTATTTCTCCAAGCTCAGCTAGCCTTTTTAATACATAGTCGAAACGGTTTCTTTCAATGTCATTTACTTTAGCACCCGCTGTAATGCTGTCACCGAGAAAAAGCGCGGTTTTGTTTTTTAATTCCATAATAAAAGCTCCTTTTATTGCGTTTTGTCGCAACATAATTCTATCATAGAGCTAACACGTTGTCAATATTAAAAAATTATATTAATATTCTGATAAATGCTTGACAATTGTTTTTATAAGTGTATAATTTATATAGAGTTACAGCAACAAGCAAAGGAGTTTTTCCATGAAAACAGTATGCGATATTCCATACCTTTCTACTCCTCACGAGAGAGCCTATCTCGATCTCTATTTGCCAGACGGAGATATAAACGGAGTTGTGGTTTATTTTCACGGAGGCGGCTTGATTTCGGGCAGCAAAGGCATACATATCGGACTTTCTCCTCTTTTGGAGAGCGACGGTCTTGCAGTAGTCACGCCTAATTACAGGCTATATCCCAATGCAAAATATCCCGATTATCTTTATGACGCAGCAGCGGCTTGCGCTTGGGCAAAGTCTCATATAGGTGAATACGGAAATCTGGTCTCGGATAATTTTTATATTTCGGGCAGCAGCGCGGGCGGATATATTTCAATGATGCTTTATTTTGACGATAAGTATCTTAAATCCTTTGGCTTTTCCGCCTCGGATTTCAGTGGATATATTTTTGACGCGGGACAGCCTACTACACACTTCAGCATTCTGAATTACGATTATAAAACCGACACGAGAAAAATAATGGTAGATGAGGCGGCGCCGATTTATCATATAGCCGAATATGACGGAAGACCTCCTGTGCTTATTTTTGTTTCCGATAACGATATGCACGGCAGACTTTCACAGACCAAGGTGCTTATTGATACAATGACGGATTACAAATATCCTGAGGATAAAATCATCTTGCGTTTAGTAGAAAACAGCACACACTGTTCTTATACGTGCTCTTCGGTATTTTCTGATGAAATTAGCGCATTTTATAAGAAAACAAAAAGATAATTAATCGTAGGAGAGAATAATGTCTGAAGTATTTGAAATTTTGATGGTTGTCAGCTTCGGGGCATCTTGGCCTGCATCTGTTTTGAAGTCCTATCGCGCGAGAAGCGCAAAGGGGAAAAGCATTTTCTTCCTTTCCATGATTTTTATCGGTTACGTATGCGGAATTATTGCCAAGCTGACAGCCCCCTCATTTAAGTGGTACGTCCTTTTCTTCTATTGTTTGAATCTGACAATGGTTGGCATAGACATCTGCCTTTATTTTCGTAATAAAATGCTTGATAAAAAGACATTAGAGGCAGAGAACAAATAAACAAATAAAAAAATAAAAGAGGATTTATGGATATTAAAGAAATACTTTCAAAAGTTGATCACACATTGCTTTCTCCTTCTGCTACTTGGGAAGAAATAAAAGCAATATGCGACGACGCTGTTAAATTCGGGACGGCGTCTGTATGTATTCCTGCTTCATATGTAAAAAGAGCAAAGGAATATGTAAATAACGGAGTCAAAATCTGCACAGTTATCGGCTTCCCCTGTGGATATAGTACTACTGAAGCAAAATGCTTTGAAGCGGAAAACGCAGTTGAAAATGGCGCAGATGAAATAGATATGGTCATCAATATAGGCTATTTAAAGGACGGTCTTTATGACACCGTTCTGGACGAAATAAAAAAGGTAAAGGAAGCTTGTAACGGCAGACTGCTTAAGGTCATTATAGAAACCTGCCTTTTAAGCGATGACGAGAAAATAAAAATGTGCGAGATAGTAACACAGTCGGGCGCTGATTATATAAAAACCTCGACAGGCTTTTCTACGGGGGGCGCTACCTTTGATGACGTTGCGTTGTTTTCAAAGCATGTAGGCGAGAACGTAAAAATCAAGGCGGCTGGCGGAATTTCTTCCTTGTCAGATGCGGAGAAGTTTGTTTCTCTCGGCGCATCACGGCTCGGCACAAGCCGAATAATAAAAATACTTAAAAGCAAAAAAACGGAAAATAACGAGTATTGAAAGGGAAAGCATATGACAGAAAAGGAATTGTGCGACGAAGCGAAAAGAGCGATGGGCGCGTCATATTCCCCATATTCTTCCTGCAAGGTGGGCGCCGCTCTGCTTACAAAAAGCGGAAAAATATACACGGGCTGTAATATAGAAAACGCTTCCTTTACGCCCACAGTATGCGCGGAAAGAACAGCCATCTTTAAGGCTGTCAGCGAGGGCGAGAGGGAATTTTCTATGATTGCAGTCGCAGGTGGAAAAAACGGCAAAATAGAGAATGCGTTTACTCCTTGCGGTGTCTGCCGACAAGTAATGTCTGAATTTTGCGCTTCTGACTTCTGCGTTTTGGTTGTCAAAAACGAAAGAGAGTATGAAAAATATACCTTGCGAGACCTTCTTCCGTTTGCGTTCGGTCAAGAAAACCTATAATTCTAAAATAAAAAACGGCTGTTTTCAGAGTTGAACTCTTAAAAAAACAGCCGTTTTTTATATACCCTTAGAGCTCAAATGCTCAAAAAGTATCTTAAATGCTATAAAAATAAGTACGGTACCACCAAAAAACTCTGCCTTCGATTTATATCTGATACCGAAGGCGTTGCCTATTTTTACGCCAATAGCGGAAAGCGCGAACGTAATACTGCCGATAAGAAAGACCGACGTATATATGTTTACGTTAAGACAGGAAAACGTGATTCCTATAGCCAAAGCATCAATGCTTGTGGCTAAAGCCAAGGGGAACATACTTTTTACCGAAATAGACGAATCAATATCGTCGTTTTTTCCATTAAGCGCCTCTTTTATCATATTTATGCCTATGGCGCTAAGCAAAATTAAAGCTATCCAATGATCTATGCGCTCTATGTGTGATTTGAAATTCAAACCGAGAAAAAAGCCTATGAGGGGCATTAATGCCTGAAATCCGCCAAACCATAGACCTACTGCGGACATTTGTCTCGGAGTTGCGCTCTTTATTGCGAGTCCCTTGCAGAGCGCTGCGGCAAAGGCGTCCATAGCAAGGCTTGCCGAAATCATAATCAGTTCAAGAAGATCCATAAAATATCGCCTTTACAAATATTTAACCATAACTAATATATGTCATAAGATGAGTGAAATATGAAAACTAAGCTATAAAAAAGGAGATCATATCATGATAACACGCAAAAAAATCGAGTGTTAAACGCAGGCAGAACGTCACAATGTGTAAAAAATACTAGAAAACTTAACAATTAAAAAATTCACACACGCAAAAAAAATACATAGTATGATATTGCGGACTATACTGTGTAACAAATCAGCAAAAGCCGCAAAAAGAAAAAATAAACGGTAGGGAATATTATGAAAGAGTTTAACGATGATATGACACCGCTCGACAGGGTGGATACAGATATGACGGATAATGAGGGCAATATGAATAAATGGCCTCCCGTTATGCAAAAGCCCTGCTTTGATAACGATAAAGAAAGACCACTCGCAATGGTTTATTCTCCTATTCAGACGTGGAGAAATATTTATACGCCCGACGAGGCGCTCAAATACGGCACCTTGTTTGCAGACCTCAATTTTCCCTGGGTAGCAGGCGAGAAAGGAAGTAAGTGAAATGGCAGATAAAAAAGAAATGCTTATGAAAGAAATAGCGGAGCTTTCTTTTGCGGCATTAGAAACAAATTTGTATCTTGACGGACACCCCGAAAACAAAGAGGGAATCAAATATTTTGATAACATGTCAAAAGAGCTTAAAGGTAAAATAGAGGAATATGAGAGAGAATATGGTCCTCTTACCGCTATGGGCAGTAAAAACGATAAAGAATGGCAATGGTCAACTCAAAAGTGGCCGTGGCAAATGGAGGACTGAATATGTGGATTTATGAGAAAAAGCTCCAATACCCTGTAAAAATTAAAAACCCCAACGCAAAATACGCGCAGATCATTATCTCGCAGCTCGGAGGCCCTGACGGCGAGCTGGCTGCTTCGACAAGATATTTAAGTCAGCGATATTCGATGCCCGATAATAAGGTGGTCGGAATTTTAACCGACGTAGGCACAGAAGAGCTTGCCCACGTTGAAATGATATCCGCGATTCTCCATCAGCTCACAAAAAATCTCACTCCAGAGGAAATTTCGAGAAGCGGCTTTGATAAATACTTTGTTGACCACACTGTAGGCGTATATCCCGTAGCCGCGGCCGGCGTTCCATTTGACGCGAAATATATAGGCGTAAAGGGCGACCCGTTAGCAGACATAAACGAGGACCTGGCAGCAGAACAGAAGGCGAGAGTGACCTATGATAATCTTCTTCGCCTGATAGACGATCCCGACGTAAGAGATCCTCTTAAGTTTTTGCGAGAGCGTGAAATAGTTCACTATCAGCGCTTTGGCGATGCCTTGCGACTCACACAGGATAAGCTCAATTCCAAGAATTTTTACGCCTTTAATCCCGCTTTTGACAGAAAAGGCAGATAAAGCGCTAAAATTTTTGCTCGAGACGCTCGTTTACGGGCGCCTCGGGTGCTTTTTTATTTTAAAGCAGCGTTTAATATGTAAATTTTGGAAAAACAAGAGTCGGCTTCAGAAAATCACATTAAAAACCTAAAAAAACAGATAAATAATTTGTGATACGCCCTTCAAAGCTATTGACAAAAATAAAAAAATATGTTATTATAATAACATAAAAAACACATCCTTTGCAACTGACGGAAATAAGTGGAGTGCACCACAAGGAACAGAGGAGAAGTATTGCCGACCGTCTGGGCTCACTTATCTATCGGGTAAGTGCGCCCTTTTTGTTACAAAATCTTTTTTCAGAGGAGAGCTTTATGAAAAAAATTGCTATTATTATGGGCAGCGATAGCGATTTGCCCATCGTTAAAAAGGCTATTGACACGTTGGCGGAATTCGGAGTGCCTTACGAGGTACATGTTTTTTCCGCGCACAGAACCCCTGAGGAATCCGCGCTTTTCAGTAAAAGCGCAAGAGAAAACGGCTTTGGCGCTATCATAGCGGCAGCGGGAATGGCGGCTCATCTTGCGGGCGCTATAGCGGCTAACACTACCTTGCCCGTTGTCGGCATACCTGTAGCATCTAACAATCTGGGCGGCATAGACGCGCTTCTTTCAACCGTGCAGATGCCCTCGGGAATTCCTGTTGCCACAGTTGCGGTGAACGGGGCGGCAAACGCGGCGCTCTTGTGCATTCAAATGCTCGCGATAGAGGACGCAGATCTTGCGGCGGCGCTGAATATGAAAAGACAAAAGGACAGAGAGGCGGTTCTTAAAAAGAATGCAGCCCTTGAAGAAGAATTTAATTAAATTATAAAAACATAGAGGAGAGAACAAAAATGGCAAACAAGCTTGTTTACACAGGAAAAACAAAAAACGTATTCGCTTTGGATAACGGAAACTATCTTTTGAAATTTAAAGACGACTGTACGGGTAAGGACGGAGTTTTTGATCCGGGCGAGAATTCGGTAGGATTGACCATCGACGGTGTCGGCGACGTAAACTTAAGAATGTCGATTTACTTTTTTGAAAAGGTTAATGCGTCGGGCATAAAGACTCATTATATCAGCGCAAATCTTGCCGATACAACAATGGAGGTTCTTCCCGCGAAGCCGTTTGGTAAGGGGCTCGAGGTTATTTGTCGCCATAAAGCTGTAGGAAGCTTCTATCGCCGTTACAGCGATTACATTGAGGAAGGCGCAGATCTCCCCGCATATGTTGAAACCACCTTCAAAAACGACGAAAAGGGCGATCCTCTTGTAACTAAGGACGGACTTGTTGATTTGGGCGTAATGACAGCCGAGCAGTATGATGACATTAAGCTGATGACACAGAAGATCACACAGATAGTGGCAGACGACTTGAAAGAAAAAGGACTTGTTCTTTACGATATCAAATTCGAATTCGGATATGATAAGGACGGCAAGGTTATGCTCATTGACGAAATAGCTTCAGGCAATATGAGAGTATATAAGGACGGAGAATATATTGATCCTATGACTCTTTCGAAGCTCTTTTTCGCGTAATAAGCGAACTCAATTGATACCAAAATAAGGGGACTGAATAATGGGCGGAATTTTCGGTATAACTGCAAAGCGCGATGCCGTGCAGGATGTCTTTTTCGGGGTTGATTATCACACTCATCTCGGTAAAGCAAGAGCAGGAATGGCTGCTGTAAGCGAGGACGGCTTTTTTCAGAGAGAGATTCATAATATAGAAAACTCTCCATTTCGTACAAAATTCGATAATATCACAACTCGCCTTGAGGGAAACGCCTGCATAGGATGTATAAGCGACGCAGATCCTCAGCCGCTTCTGATGAAATCAAAATTCGGTACTTACGCCATAGCTATGGTGGGTATGATTTCCAACAGCGACGAAATCGTGGATAAATACTTAAAGAGTAATTACGGCGTTTTTCAATCTATGAGTGGAAACAGGGTAAACAGTGCAGAGATTCTGGCGGCTTTGATAGAAGAGAAGGAGACCTTGCAAGACGGAATTCGCTTCGCGCAGGACACTATCAAGGGCGCGGCCTGTATCTTGATTTTGAAGGAGGACGGCTCGCTTGTCGCGGCAAGAGATAAAGCGGGAAGACTTCCTGTTCTTATAGGAAAAAGGGAAGATGCCTTCTGCGTGTCTTTTGAATGCTTTGCTTATAAGAAATTAGACTTTGACAGCTATAGGGAATTGCGCTCGGGAGAAATCATAGAGCTGACACCCGACAGCGCAAAAGTACTTTTTGAGGGGTACGAGGAAACCAAAATTTGCGCGTTTCTCTGGACCTACTATGGATATCCTACGGCTACATATGAGGGCGTCAACGTAGAAATGATGCGTACCGAAAACGGCAAAATTATGGCGCAGAACGAGATTGATAACAAAACTGTGCCTGACGTTGATTACGTGTGCGGCGTGCCCGATTCGGGAACTCCTCACGCGATAGGATATTCGATAGGAAGCGGAATGCCGTTTGCCCGTCCCTTTATTAAATATACTCCTGCATGGGCGAGAAGCTTCACCCCAACAAATCAGGAGGAGCGCAATAAAATAGCGAAAATGAAGCAAATTCCCGTAGAAGAGTTGATTAAGGATAAGAATTTACTCTTTGTTGATGACAGTATAGTAAGAGGAACTCAGCTTAGCGAAACGGTTGATTTTCTGTATCAGAACGGAGCGAAATCAGTTCATATGCGTTCAGCCTGCCCGCCTCTCATGTATAGCTGTAAATATTTGAACTTTTCGCGGAATAATTCCGATATGGATCTTCTCGGCAGAAAAATAATTTATGAGCTTGAGGGCGAGGAAGGCTTAAATTATATCGAGGAATACTGTGACAGTAAAACCGAACGCGGAAAAAAATTCCGCCAAGCTATTTGCGAGAAATTGCATTTTGACTCGCTTGAATTCCAAAGCCTCGACGGCGTAATAAAGGCTATAGGAATAGAGCCTTGTAAACTTTGTACTTATTGTTGGAACGGAAAGGAATAAATTATATGAAAAACTCAAAATCAGAAAGCTATGCTGCGGCAGGCGTTGATATTACAGCTGGTTATCGCGCTGTCGAATTGATGAAGGCGCATATTGCAAGAACAATGACGAGTGGAGTTTGCTCTGACGTGGGCGGCTTCGGCGGACTTTTCGAGCTTGACGTTAAGGGAATGGAAAGGCCTGTTCTTGTCAGTGGAACTGACGGAGTAGGCACGAAGCTTAAGCTTGCTTTTTTGCAGGACAAGCATGACACGGTAGGTATCGACTGCGTTGCTATGTGCGTAAATGACGTAATTTGCTGCGGCGCAAAGCCTCTTTTCTTCCTTGACTATATTGCTTGCGGTAAAAACATTCCCGAGAAGATTGCCGCTATAGTTTCTGGCGTAGCCGAGGGCTGCGTTCAGTCGGGCGCCGCTCTCATAGGTGGAGAAACGGCTGAAATGCCAGGATTTTATCCCGTAGATGAATACGACCTCGCAGGCTTTGCAGTCGGTGTTGTAGATAAAAATAAAATACTTCGCCCCGAAACTATGCAGGAGGGCGACGTTATTATTGCTATCTCCTCAAGCGGTGTCCATTCGAATGGATTTTCTCTTGTTCGCCGAGTATTTGGCGTAGGAGAGCGTGATATTTCGTCACCTGTTGCCGAGCTCGGAGGAAAGTCGGTTGGTGAGACTTTGCTCACACCTACCAAGATATACGTTAAGTCTATTCTCAATCTTATTGAAAAAGCGACAGTTCGTTCTGTTTCACATATTACAGGCGGTGGCTTCTATGAGAATATTCCGAGAAGCTTACCCGATGGCTTTAGCGCTAAGATTGAACGCTCCACTTTGAAAATTCTTCCTATATTTGACCTTATTGCAAAGGTCGGCGGTATTTCCGAGCGTGATATGTTCAACACCTTTAATATGGGCGTGGGCATGAGCGTTATTGTTAAGCGTGATGATGCGGACAAGGCTCTTTCTGCTCTTAAGGAGACGGGAGAGGACGCATATATTATGGGAGAGATAGTAAAGGACGACGCAGGAGTAATTCTTTGCTGACATGCAAAATGCGACTCACAAAATACGGAGGATGAAAATGGAGAAAACAAAAATTGCCGTGCTCGTTTCTGGCGGTGGCACTAATCTGCAGGCATTGATAGATGCTCAGAATGCAGGAATTTTACATAGCGGTAAGATTGAGCTCGTCATTTCCAATAAGCAAGACGCTTATGCCTTGACACGCGCTCAGAACGCGGGAATAAAAACCGAGACGGTTATAAAAAAGAATTTTTCTTCCGCTACAGATTTTGAAAATAAAATCCTCAGTATTTTGGATGAAAACGGCATAGAGCTTATAATCCTTGCAGGCTTTATGAGCATACTCAGCGAGAATTTCACTAAAAAGTATCCTAAAAGAATTTTAAACGTACACCCGTCGCTTATTCCTTCCTTTTGCGGAGACGGCTTTTACGGACTGCGCGTTCACGAGGCGGCGTTAAGCTACGGAGTTAAGGTGACAGGCGCGACGGTGCATTATGTAAACGAAATTACCGACGGCGGAGAAATAATTCTTCAGAGGGCGGTAGAAATAAAAGAAGGCGACACACCCGAGGTCTTGCAGAAAAGGGTTATGGAGGAGGCAGAATGGATATTGCTTCCTCGCGCCGCCGAAATCGTATCAGAAAAAATACAAAAGGAAAAGTGAGGGATAACAATGAATATATATGAAGTAAAAACTATGGGGGAACGCATTTACAAAAATCCCTATGTAGGACGTGGAATTGTAATCGGAAAGACAGAAAACGGCAAAAAGGCTGTAAGCGCGTACTTTATTATGGGTAGAAGCGAAAACAGCAGAAACCGTGTATTTACTAAAAAGGATGGCGCAGTATTCACAGAGCCCTACGATCCTTCAAAGGTAGAGGATCCTTCGCTTATCATTTATGCGGCACTTCGTTCATATGAAAACAAGCTTATCCTCACAAACGGAGACCAGACAGATACAATTTATAATTTTGTAAAAGAGGGAAAGGGCTTTTCCGAGTCTTTGAAGACCAGAGAATTTGAGCCCGACGCGCCTAATTTTACCCCTCGTATAAGCGGAATGCTCACATTCTCGGATTGTGATTTCAGCTATCAGATGAGCATTCTCAAGAGTATCGATGAAAAGGGAAGCGACTGCGCCAGATACACCTTCGACTATCCGTCAAAGGCAGGACTCGGACACTTCATTCATACGTATGTGACGGATGGAAATCCTATCCCTACGTTTGTTGGCGAGCCTGAACGCGTAAGCATCCCCGACGATATTGAAAAATTCACTCAGGACATTTGGGCTAATCTTGACGAAGCAAATAAAATTTCCTTGTATGTTCGTTATACAGACCTCGAAACCAATGAGATTGAAGAAAGATTAATTAACAAGAACGGAGAAGCAAGATGAAAGAGTTTGAATTAAAATACGGTTGTAATCCTAATCAGAAGCCCTCAAAAATATTTATGGAAAACGGCGAGCTTCCGATAAAAATACTTAGCGGTAAGCCCGGTTATATTAACTTTTTAGACGCATTTAATTCCTGGCAGCTTGTGCGCGAGCTTAAAATTGCTCTCGGCTTGCCTGCCGTAACCTCGTTTAAGCACGTAAGCCCTACCTCTGCGGCTGTAGGAATTCCGCTTCCCGAAAAGCTTAAGCGCGCTTGCTTTGTTGATGACATTCCCGAGCTTGATAATTCGCCCCTCGCTTGCGCCTACGCAAGAGCGAGAGGCACAGACAGAATGTGCTCGTTTGGCGACTGGGTTGCTCTTTCCGACGTATGTGACGTAACGACGGCTCTTCTCATAAAGAGAGAGGTTTCCGATGGTGTTATTGCCCCCGGATACGAGCCTGAAGCTCTTGAAATTTTAAAGACAAAGAGAAAGGGCTCGTACAACATAGTTGAAATTGATCCCGATTATATTCCCGAGCCTATCGAGCGTAAGCAGGTGTTTGGAATTACCTTTGAGCAGCACAGAAATGAATTTGAAATAAACGAAGCTCTGCTTCAGAATATAGTTACAAAAAACAAGAATTTGCCCGAAGAAGCAAAGAGAGATCTTATAATTTCTCTTATTACTCTTAAATACACGCAGTCTAATTCCGTATGCTTTGCCTATGACGGACAGGCTATAGGCGTCGGCGCGGGACAGCAGTCGAGAATTCACTGCACACGTCTTGCAGGCGGAAAGGCTGACACCTGGTTCTTGCGTCAGCACGAGAAGGTATTAAACCTTCCTTTCCTACCTACAATCGCGAGACCCGACAGAGATAACGTAATAGACGGATATATCAATAAAAATGAAGAGGACGTTTGCGCCGACGGAATATGGCAGAAATACTTTAGTTCTCGCCCCGAGCCTCTGACTCGTGAAGAGGCAGAGGAATATTTAAGCAAGATCACAGGAGTTTCGGTTGGATCTGACGCATTTTTCCCGTTCAGCGACAATATTGAAAGAGCATATAAAAGCGGAGTAAAATACATAGCAGAGCCTGGCGGCTCTATCCGTGACGATCTTGTAATTGAAACTTGCGATAAATACGGTATCGCTATGGCATTTACAGGAATGAGACTTTTCCATCATTAATATAAGGGGATAGCTTGATGAAAATATTAGTAGTAGGCGGTGGCGGCAGAGAACACGCCATAATTAAAAAATTAAAAGAAAATAAAGAACTTACCGAAATTTTTGCTTTGCCCGGTAATGGCGGTATAGCTATGGACGCTACCTGCGTTTCTATCGGCGCAAAGGAAATTGATAAAATAGTTGACTTCGCTAAAGAAAATAAAATTGATTATGCCGTAGTGGCTCCCGACGATCCGTTAGTTCTGGGCGCAGTCGACGCATTGGAAGCGATAGGCGTTCCTTGCTTCGGCCCGAGAGCTAATGCCGCTATTATAGAGGGAAGTAAGGTTTTTTCTAAAAATCTTATGAAGAAGTACGGCATTCCCACCGCCGCATACGAGGTTTTTGATAATGCAAACGATGCTTTGAGCTACTTAGAGACAGCGCCTATCCCTACCGTAATAAAGGCGGACGGACTTGCGCTCGGTAAGGGCGTTATAATAGCTATGACAAGAGAAGAAGCAAAAGCCGCCATTCATTCCATAATGGAGGACAAAATCTTCGGCAGAAGTGGAAACAACGTTGTAATAGAAGAATTTTTAGAGGGTCCTGAGGTTTCAGTTCTTTCCTTTACAGACGGAAAAACCGTAGTGCCTATGGTGTCCTCTATGGACCACAAGCGCGCAAAGGACGGCGACAACGGATTAAATACAGGCGGTATGGGAACGATAGCCCCCAATCCGTACTATACGAAAAGCATAGCTGACGTTTGTATGGAAAAGATTTTTATTCCTACAGTAAGAGCTATGGAAAAAGAGGGAAGAACCTTCAAGGGCTGTCTCTATTTCGGACTCATGCTTACAAAGGACGGACCTAAGGTCATTGAGTATAACTGTCGCTTTGGAGATCCCGAAACGCAGGTCGTTTTGCCTTTGCTTGAAAGTGATTTGCTTACAGTAATGAAGGCGACGACAGATGGAACTCTTACAAGTGATATGGTGAAATTTTCCGACAAAAGCGCCTGCTGTGTTGTAATGGCATCGAAGGGATACCCCGAAAAATATGAAACAGGCTATGAAATTACGCTTCCCGACGCTCAGGACGGCGACGTTTACGTGGCAGGAGCAAAGCTTGAAAATGGAAAATTGCTAACCTCAGGTGGCAGAGTTCTTGGCGCAGTTGCCGTTGCAGAGACACTTTCGGGCGCGATAGATAAAGCATACTCGCTTACCGAAAAAATTAAATTTGACAATTCATATCTAAGAAAAGATATCGGCAAAAGAGCGCTTGCCGCAAAGGAGGACTAATGGTTTATCGCATATACGTAGAAAAAAAGAACGGCTTTGAGAACGAGGCGAGGTCGCTCTATTCGGATATAACCTCTCTTATAGGAATAAAGAGCTTACAAAGGGTTCGTGTTCTGAACAGATATGACGTCGAAAATATTGAAAAGGACTTGTTCGATTATGCGAAGAACACGGTCTTTTCCGAGCCTCAGCTCGACCTTGTTACAGAAACGCTTTCAAATGACGGCGCATACGTGTTCGCTGTTGAGTTTCTTCCCGGTCAGTTCGACCAGAGAGCCGACTCTGCTGCGCAGTGTATTCAGATAATTTCGAAAAAAGAACGCCCGACAGTTGCTACGGCGAAGGTTTATATGCTTTACGGCGACTTGACGGAGTCGGAAATTGCCGAAATTAAGAAATACGTTATAAACCCTGTAGAAGCAAGAGAAGCGTCTCTTGAAGAAAAGGACACTTTAAAGGTAAATTATGAAATTCCGACAGAGGTAAAAACGCTTGAAGGCTTTACTTCTCTTACAAGAAGTCAGCTCGAGGGCTTTATATCCGAATATGGTCTCGCCATGGATATAGACGATATTTCTTTCTGTCAGGAGTATTTCAAAAACGAAAAGCGTGACCCCACAATAACCGAGATTCGTATGATTGACACATATTGGTCCGACCACTGCCGTCACACTACTTTTTTGACTACTATAGATAATGTTAGTTTTGAGGATGAGCTTCTTCAAAAATCTTATAACGATTATATAGAAACAAGAAAGAAGCTCGGACGCACGAAGCCTGTAAATCTTATGGATATAGGCACGCTTGCCGCAAAATATCTTAAGAGCGTAGGCAAGCTCGACAAGCTTGATGAGTCTGAGGAAATAAATGCTTGTACTGTAAAAATTGAAGTTGAGTCAGACGGTAAAAAAGAGCCGTGGCTCTTGCTCTTCAAAAACGAGACGCATAACCATCCGACTGAAATTGAGCCCTTTGGTGGCGCCGCAACCTGTATAGGAGGCGCTATCCGAGATCCTCTTTCGGGACGCTCATACGTTTACGCGGCTATGCGTGTTACAGGTGCAGCAGACCCCACTAAGCCTGTTTCTGAGACCTTGAAGGGCAAGCTGCCCCAAAGAAAAATAGTAACGACAGCAGCTGCTGGATATTCTTCCTACGGTAACCAGATAGGACTCGCTACAGGTATGGTAGATGAGCTTTATCACGACGGCTATGCGGCAAAGCGTATGGAGATAGGCGCGGTAATCGCGGCGACTCCCGCCGAGAACGTTCGCAGAGAATGTCCCCTTGACGGTGACGTGGTTATCCTTCTCGGCGGCAGAACGGGCAGAGACGGTATAGGTGGCGCGACAGGCTCGTCAAAGGCACACGACTCACATTCGGTTGAAAGCTGCGGCGCAGAGGTGCAGAAGGGTAATGCCCCTGAGGAAAGAAAGCTGCAAAGACTTTTCCGCAATCCCGAAGCATCCAAGATGATAAAGAGATGTAACGACTTCGGCGCAGGCGGTGTTTCTGTCGCGATAGGCGAGCTTGCTGACGGACTCGACATAGATTTGAACAAGGTTCCCAAAAAATATGACGGTCTTGACGGCACCGAGCTTGCTATAAGCGAGTCTCAGGAGAGAATGGCTGTAGTTATAGAAAAGGAAAATATAGAACGCTTTATGGCGCTCGCTGATAGCGAAAACCTTGAAGCTACGGTAGTTGCCCGTGTTACAGAGGAGCCGAGGCTTCGCGTTCATTGGAACGGAAAAACAATTATAGACCTTTCTCGCGAATTTCTTAATTCAAACGGCGCCGAGAAGCATATCGACATTACCCCCGCAAAGCCCGAGCCCTTCAAAAAAGAAAAGGTGGAAAGTTTTGAAAAAGGCATAAAAGACCTTGTATCCGACCTCAACGTATGCTCAAAGCAGGGGCTTAGTGAGAGATTTGACTCTACAATAGGCGCGGGAACGGTTCTTATGCCATTCGGCGGTAAGTATCAGAAAACTCCTATTCAGGCTATGGTTCATAAAATTTCAGTCGAGAAAAAGCATACTGATGATTGCTCATATATGGCTTGGGGATATAACCCTTATATTGCCGAAAAGAGCCCCTATCACAGCGCATATCTGGCTGTAGTTGAAAGCGTTGCCAAATTGATTGCTACAGGTGCTTCATTTGAAGACGTATACCTCACCTTCCAGGAGTATTTTGAAAAGCCCACAAAGGACGGAAAGCGTTGGGGCAAGCCTCTCTCTGCTTTGCTTGGAGCATTCCGCGCTCAAGTCGAATTGGGAATTGCCGCAATAGGCGGCAAGGACTCGATGAGTGGTAGCTTTGAAAAGCTCGATGTCCCCCCGACACTCGTTTCTTTTGCCGTTACGACAGGTAAAGTCTCTGAGGTTGTTACAAACGATGCAAAGAAAGCAGGACGTAAAATTGTTGTAATCAAGCCCCAATACGGCGAGGACGGTCTTCCTATAGCAGACTCTCTTATAGAAACCTTCAATAAGGTTACGTCGCTTATGAGAGCCGGTAAGGTATATTCCGCTTATACACCTACATACGGAGGTATTGCTGAAGCGGTATATAAGATGTGTATCGGTAATGGACTTGGCTTCAAGTTTGACTCTGACGCAATTTCGCTTTCGGATATTTTTGAATATAATTACGGTGCGTTCTTGCTTGAAGTTGACGAAAGCGTTTCGGGACAGACAATAGGCTATATAACCGACGACGGAAGTTTCAGCTTCGGCGCTGAGTCGGTCTGTGCAAAAGAGCTTGAGCGCCTCTATGAAGAAAAATTGGAAAGCGTATTCCCGACACTTAAATTTGAAGAAAAGAAGACGCTTGAAAAAATCTCTTATAAGACTGAAAAACAGTTCTGCTCAAATATAAAGGTAGCAAAACCGAAGGTTCTTATCCCCGTATTCCCCGGAACAAACTGCGAATACGATTCGGCAAAGGCGGTAAGAGACGCAGGCACCGACGCAGAAATTTTTGTAATCAACAACCTCACGTCCGACGGAATCGCAAATAGCGTTGAGAGCTTTGCGAAATCTGTAAAGGACTCTCAGATAATCTTTATCCCCGGAGGATTTTCGGGTGGTGACGAGCCTGACGGTTCTGGCAAATTCATTACCGCATTCTTCAGAAACGCCGAGGTAAAAGAGGCGGTCGGCGAGCTGCTTTCAAAGCGCGACGGACTTATGTGCGGTATATGTAACGGCTTCCAGGCGTTAATAAAGCTCGGTCTTGTTCCTTACGGTAAAATTATTGATACGGACGAGCATTGTCCCACACTTACGTTTAATACAATAGGCAGACACCAGTCACGTATTGTACGTACCCGTGTCGCTTCTAACAATTCTCCGTGGCTTAAGAATTGCGAGGTAGGAGACGTTTATTCGGTTGCTATCTCTCACGGTGAGGGACGCTTTGTCTCAGAGGATGACGTTATTCGAAGCCTGGTTTCCAACGGACAGATAGCTACTCAGTACGTAGACCTTGACGGAAGCGTTACAAATGACGTTGAATATAATCCCAATAATTCAATGTATGCTATAGAGGGAATTCTGTCGCCCGATGGACGTGTTATCGGTAAGATGGGACATTCCGAGCGTATAGGTCGCGGACTTTATAAAAACGTGCCCGGCGAGTTTGATATGAAGCTCTTCGTATCTGCTGTTGAATATTTTAAATAAGGAGAAAATAAATGGCGTACTTATCGGATATTGAAATTGCGCAAAGCTGTAAAATGAAGCCTATTTCTGAAATAGCCAAGACTGCTCACGTAGATGAAAATTATCTTGAGGCTTACGGAAAATATAAGGCGAAGATCGATCTTTCGCTTCTTTCTGATGAATCACGTAAAAACGGAAAGCTCGTGCTTGTTACAGCCATTACGCCGACGCCCGCGGGAGAAGGAAAAACAACGACTACAATAGGTCTTGCCGACGGACTGAAGCGTATCGGCAAGGACGTAACCGTCGCATTAAGAGAGCCGTCTCTCGGCCCCGTTTTCGGTGTTAAGGGAGGGGCGGCAGGCGGTGGATATGCGCAGGTCGTTCCTATGGAGGATATAAACCTTCATTTCACAGGTGACTTTCACGCAATAGGCGCTGCGAACAATCTACTCGCCGCAATGCTTGATAACCATATCCAGCAGGGTAATGCGCTTGGAATAGACCCTCGTAAAATTACTTGGAAGCGTTGCGTAGATATGAATGACAGACAGCTTCGCTTTGTAGTTGACGGACTTGGCGGAAAGGTCAACGGTACGCCACGCGAGGATGGCTTTGATATCACTGTCGCTTCCGAGATTATGGCAGTTTTGTGTCTTTCCTCGTCACTTGCAGATTTGAAAGCAAGACTTTCCCGCATAATAGTGGGCTACACCTACGATGATAAGCCTGTTACCGCAGGCGAATTAAAGGCGGCAGGCGCAATGACTGCGCTTTTAAAGGATGCCATTAAGCCTAATCTTGTGCAGACTCTTGAGGGAACGCCCGCATTCGTTCACGGTGGCCCGTTTGCTAATATTGCTCACGGCTGTAACTCTGTAATTGCGACGAAAATGGCGCTTAAGATGGGAGATTACGCTATAACCGAGGCAGGCTTCGGCGCTGACTTGGGAGCAGAGAAGTTCCTTGATATAAAATGCCGTATGGCAGGCCTTACCCCCGATGCTGTGGTTGTGGTCGCGACTGTAAGAGCGCTCAAAATGCACGGCGGTCTTGCTAAAAACGAGCTTGGCGAGGAAAATCTCGAAAAGCTCGAAAAGGGAATTCCCAACCTGCTTCGCCACGTTTCCAATATCAAAAACGTATATAAGCTCCCTTGTGTCGTTGCGGTAAACCGCTTCCCGACAGATACCGATGCCGAAATCAGCTTCATCATTGAAAAATGTAAAGAACTCGGCGTCAACGTTGTTCTTTCTACAGTTTGGGCAGAAGGCGGAAAGGGGGGCGAGGCGCTTGCCCGCGAGGTCGTCAGACTTTGCGAGGAGGAAAAGGGCGACTTCACCTTTGCGTATAGCTCCGATTTGAGCTTGGAAGAAAAAATCAATGCGCTCGTTACGAAGATTTATGGTGGCAGGGACATGAACATTCTTCCCTCTGCCAAAAAACAAATTGAGAAATTGACGGAAATGGGCTTCGGCGACTGTCCCATATGCGTTGCGAAAACACAGTACAGCTTTTCTGATGACCAGACTAAATTAGGCGCGCCCGAGGGCTTTACAGTAACCGTTAAAAACGTAAAGGTTTCGGCAGGCGCAGGCTTCGTTGTCGTTTTGACGGGCGACATTATGACTATGCCGGGACTTCCCAAGTCTCCTGCGGCAGAGCGCATAGACGTTGATGAAAACGGAAAAATTTCAGGATTATTTTAATATTTACGGAGGCATATACAATGGCTACTTTTATTAACGAACCCTCTCATACCTTTAACGAATATTTGCTTATTCCGGGATATTCTTCGGCAGATTGTATTCCCGCGAACGTAAGCTTGAAAACCCCCCTTGTTAAATTCAAAAAGGGCGAAAAGCCCGCTATTGTGATGAACATTCCTATGGTTTCCGCGATAATGCAGGCGGTATCGGGCGAAAAGCTTGCTGTAGCTTTAGCTACCGAGGGCGGAGTATCCTTCATTTACGGCTCGCAGTCTATTGAGGATGAAGCCGCTATGGTTGCTCGCGCGAAGAGCTATAAGGCAGGCTTTGTAAAGAGCGATTCAAACGTTTCGCCCGACGCTACAATAGCAGACGTAGTAGCATTAAAGGAAAAAACAGGACACTCTACCGTTGCCGTTACAGAGGACGGAACCGCTGACGGCAAGCTCGTAGGTATCGTTACAGGCAGAGATTACCGTGTAAGCCGTATGGACTTGTCGACTAAGGTTTCTGAAATTATGACTCCTTTCGATAAGCTCATCTGCGCGAAAGAGGGAACAAGTCTTAAAGAAGCAAACGATATTATTTGGGACAACAAATTGAACTCCTTGCCTATTATAGATAACGATGGCAAGCTCTGCTATTTTGTTTTCAGAAAGGACTATGACACCCACAAGCAAAACCCGAATGAGCTTCTTGACGCCAATAAGCGTTACGTAGTCGGCGCGGGTATAAATACAAGAGACTATGCAGAGCGCGTTCCCGCATTGATTGAAGCTGGCGCAGACGTTCTTTGTATAGACTCCTCTGAGGGCTTTTCCGAATGGCAGAAGCTCACGCTTGCGTGGATAAGAGAAAAATACGGCGATAGCGTAAAGGTAGGCGCGGGAAACGTAGTTGACGCTGCGGGCTTCCGCTTCTTAGCTGAAAGCGGCGCAGACTTTATCAAGGTTGGTATCGGTGGCGGCTCTATCTGTATCACCCGTGAGACAAAGGGTATAGGCAGAGGACAGGCTACAGCTCTTATCGAGGTATGCCACGCACGAGACGAGTATTATAAGGAGACAGGAATTTATATTCCCGTATGCTCTGACGGCGGTATAGTTTATGACCATCACATCACCTTGTCCCTTGCTATGGGCGCTGATTTCGTTATGCTTGGCCGTTATTTCGCTCGCTTTGACGAAAGCCCGTCGAACAAGGTTAGCATAGGCGGTAACTACTTCAAGGAATATTGGGGCGAAGGCTCTGCAAGAGCAAGAAACTGGCAGAGATACGACCTCGGCGGAGATAAAAAGCTCTCCTTTGAAGAGGGCGTTGACTCCTACGTTCCTTATGCGGGAAGCCTTAAGGACAACGTCGCTATGTCGCTTTCAAAGGTAAAATCCACGATGTGCAACTGCGGCGCATTGACAATTCCCGAATTGCAGGAAAAAGCAGTTCTCACTCTCGTTTCCGCTACAAGTATCGTAGAGGGCGGCGCGCACGACGTTATCCAGAAGGAACAGAACGTCGCTATTAAATAATTGAAATTACATTTTTATAGGCAAAAGATAAAAGGGCGCACTAATCACAGTGTGCCTTTTTTACATCGCCTGTAGACTTAAATTTAATCTTCTAATTTTGTTTTGAAATTGAATTTCCCTTGACAGAATATGTGAGCAAAAAAAGTACAATTTTTTATTCAAAAAAGTTTGAAAATCATGCCAAAGCACTTGACAAAAGCAGAAGAATATGTTATTATATCTCTAATAGAAATTTGGTTGCCGAGATGCTCGGCGCCTTTTTATAAAATGGGAGGATATAACATGAGTTTTGTTTGCTGCGACGCCAATACAGTTAAAGCCGTTCTTCTTCAAAACAAGACGTTATGCGCTACTATTCTTTCCTCTATTGATGATAATAATTTCACATTTTTACCCGGTTTCGTTGATGTGCACGTTCATCTTCGTGAGCCGGGCTATTTTTATAAGGAGAGCATAGAGACAGGCACGAGGGCGGCGTCTCACGGAGGTTATACCGAGGTTTGCAGTATGCCAAATCTTTCCCCCGTACCCGACAACCTTGAAAATTTACGCGTTCAGCTTGACTTGATTGAAAAAAATGCGCTCGTGGGCGTACACCCCTACGCTTCTATTACAAAGGGGCAAGACGGATGCGAGCTCTCGGATATGGAAGCGCTCGCGCCCTACGTCGCAGGCTTTTCGGATGACGGACGGGGAGTACAGAACCCAGATTTAATGAAAGAGGCAATGCTTCGGGCGAAAAAGCTTGATAAAATTATCGTCGCTCACTGTGAGGATAACAGCCTTTTGAACGGAGGCTATATTCACGACGGTGAATATGCGAAATCTCACGGACACAGAGGCATCTGCTCGGAAAGCGAGTGGGGACCTATCAAGCGGGATATAGAGCTTTTAAAAGAAACGGGATGCGCGTATCACGTTTGTCACGTTTCAGCTAAGGAAAGCGTCGCTCTTATCAGAGAGGCAAAAAAGCAGGGGATAGATATTACCTGCGAAACAGCCCCGCATTACCTGCTTATGAACGATTCAATGCTACAGGAAGACGGACGATTTAAAATGAATCCCCCAATCCGTTCAGAAGAGGACAGACTTGCGCTCATTGAAGGCTTGTGTGACGGCACTATTGATATGATAGCGACAGACCACGCCCCTCACAGCGAAGAGGAAAAGTCAAGGGGGCTTGAAAAAAGCGTAATGGGCATTGTAGGCTTGGAAACGGCGTTTCCTTTGCTCTATACAGAGCTTGTTAAGAAAAATATAATTTCCCTTGAAAAATTAGTTGAGCTTATGTCAACAAATCCGTCAAAGAGATTTAATATCCCTGTAGGCGAAAGCTTCAGCGCTTGGGACTTGAATAAAGAATACAGAATAGATAAAAGCGAGTTTCTTTCAAAAGGCCGTTCAACACCTTTTGAAGATGCGCTTGTATGTGGCAAATTAATTCTTACCGTAAGACGCGGTAAAATCGTTTGGATAGATAAATAATACAATTTCGGAGGAAGCAAAAATGGCAAAGAGAACAGACTTAAAAAAGATACTTATTATCGGCTCAGGTCCTATCGTTATAGGTCAGGCAGCCGAGTTTGACTACGCGGGAACTCAGGCTTGTCTTGCGTTAAAGGAGGAGGGCTATGAGGTCGTGCTCGTTAACTCCAATCCCGCTACAATAATGACAGATACAACTATAGCCGACAAGGTTTATATGGAGCCTCTTACCTTGGAGTACGTAGCGAAGATACTCAGATATGAGCGCCCCGACGCCATTGTACCGGGAATTGGCGGCCAGACAGGATTAAACCTCGCCATGCAGCTTGAAGAAAAGGGAATACTCGCAGAGTGTGGAGTAGAGCTTCTAGGAACGAGCAGCGAGAGTATAGAAAGAGCCGAGGACAGAGAGCTTTTTAAAGAGCTGTGTCAGTCTATTGGCGAGCCGACTATTCCTTCCGAAATTACCTATTCTCTTGAAGAAGCCATCGAAGCGGCAAAGCGCATAGGCTATCCCGTAGTTTTGCGTCCCGCGTTCACTCTTGGCGGCACAGGCGGTGGCTTTGCTGATAACGAAGAGGAGCTTATTGAAATCGGTATCAACGCGTTCAAGCTTTCCCCCGTACATCAGGTTTTGATTGAAAAGAGCGTGAAGGGATATAAGGAAATTGAGTTCGAGGTAATGCGAGACTCATATGATAACGCTATAACCATATGCGGTATGGAAAATATAGACCCCGTAGGTGTTCATACAGGTGACTCTGCTGTTGTCGCGCCCATTCTTTCGCTTTCCGATAAGGACCTTAAAATGCTCAACGACAGCGCAATTAAGATTATAAGAGAGCTTAAGATTGCAGGCGGCTGTAACGTTCAGTTCGCTTTGAATCCCAAAACCTCTGAATATTTTCTTATTGAGGTCAACCCTCGCGTTTCCCGTTCATCTGCTCTTGCGTCTAAGGCGAGTGGATATCCTATCGCGAGAGTAACTGCAAAAATTGCCGTAGGAATGGCGCTTAAGGATATAAAAATAGCAAACACCACAGCGGATTTTGAGCCGAGACTCGACTACGTTGTAGCCAAGTTCCCACGTTTCCCGTTCGACAAATTTACGTCAGCTACAAATAAGCTCGGTACACAGATGAAGGCGACAGGTGAGGTAATGGGCATAGGAAGCACTCTTTCCGAGTGTATTCTTAAGTCGGTGCGTTCACTTGAAATAGGCGTGTGCCATCTTTGGATGAAGAAGTTTGACGCTATGACAGACGATGAGCTGCTTTCCTATATCTCCGACTTCCGTGATGACACTATATATGCTATAACCGAACTTACTCGCAGAGGATATAGCGTAGAAAAGCTTCACGAGCTTACCGCTATCACAGAGATATTCCTCGAAACTATTGCGGATATAGTAAAAACAGAGAAGCTTCTTAGCGACAACAAAGATGATGTTGAGGCTCTGAAAAAAGCTAAAGCGGCGGGCTTTTCCGATAAATTCATTGCTAAGCTCTGGGACAAAAGCGAGCTTGATATTTATAATATTCGTAGTAAGAATAATATTTTCCCGTATTACAGAATGGTAGACACATGTCATACCAATGCGTATATTCCGTATTTCTATTCCTCATATGAGGGAAAGACGGATGCAAGGCTTTCCGACAAAAAGAAAATTATAGTTTTGGGAGCAGGTCCTATACGTATAGGTCAGGGCGTTGAATTTGACTATTCCACCGTTCACGCGGTAGGCACGATTCGTCGCGCTGGCTATGAGGCTATAATTATAAATAACAATCCCGAAACCGTATCAACAGACTATACAACCTCTGATAAGCTCTATTTTGAGCCACTTACCACAGAGGACGTAATGAATATTATCCATTTTGAAAATCCTTTGGGGGTTGTTGCGTCACTCGGCGGACAGACCGCTATAAATCTTGCAGAGCCGCTTATGAACAGAGGCGTTAAAATTGTGGGCACGGACTGCGCAGCCATAGAACGCGCGGAAAACAGAGATTCCTTTGAAAAGATTCTTCTCGAGCTTGGTATTCCTCAGCCTGAGGGCTGCGCCGTTACAAACATCGAGGACGGCGTACGCGCGGCGAAGAAAATTGGCTATCCGGTATTAGTACGCCCCAGCTTTGTTCTTGGAGGACGCGCTATGCAGATAGTAGCAGGAGAGAAGCAGCTTCGCCACTATCTTAAGACTGCGGTTGAAATTGACGAGGACAAGCCCGTTCTTGTAGATAAGTATATTATCGGAAAAGAGGTTGAGGTTGACGCCATCTGTGACGGAAGAAACGTTTTCGTACCCGGTATTATGGAGCTTGTAGAGCGCACGGGTATTCACTCTGGCGACTCAATCAGCGTGTATCCCTCTTTCAGCATTTCGGATAAGGTAAAAGGAATTATTTTGCAATATGCGAAAAAGCTCGGCGTGGGTATAGGCATCGTAGGACTTTATAACATTCAGTTCATTGTTGATAAGGACGAAAACGTTTATATCATTGAGGTAAACCCGCGCTCCTCACGCACCGTACCTTTTCTTTCAAAAGCGACGGGATATAGCTTGGCAGATATAGCGACAGAGGTCATTCTTGGAAAGTCACTCAAGGAGCTCGGATTTTTCGATATTTATCCTGAGGAGAAAAAGCGTTGGTATGTAAAGGTCCCTGTATTCTCATTTAATAAGATAAGAGGACTTGACGCATACCTCTCACCCGAAATGAAATCTACAGGTGAAGCGATAGGCTATGACGATAAATTGAACAGAGCAATGTACAAGGCGCTTCAGGCGTCGGGTATGAAGCTTCAGAATTACGGAACAGTGTTTGTTACTGTAGCTGACAGCGACAAGGAGGAAATGCTTCCTCTTGTACAGCGCTTCTATAATCTCGGCTTTAATATTCAGGCGACTGAGGGAACGGGTAAATTCTTGAAGAATAACGGTATCCGTACTCATATTCTCGGTAAGATAAGCGACGGAAGCGAGGAAATTCCCGAAGCAGTCCGTAAAGGATATATTGCGTATATTATAAATACAAGCGAAATAGGCGACTCAGAGAATACAAAGAATGACGGACATCAGCTGAGACGCTTGGCGACAGAGAACAATGTAAATATCTTTACGTCTCTCGATACTGTAAAGACCTTGCTTGACGTATTGGAAGAGACAACACTTTGCATTTCGACAATTGATTCGTGAGGGCTTAATGAAACAGGAAATTTTTGAAGTTATAGCGAATGAAAAAATAGCAAACGACGTATTCCGAATGATACTCAATGGGAATACGGATGAAATAACAAAAACAGGGCAGTTTGTAAACATAAAAATTGAGGGCAACTTCCTTCGCCGTCCCATATCTGTTTGCGATTGGGGTAAGGACACTCTCACTCTCATTTATAAGGTGGTGGGAGAGGGGACGAAGAAGATGAAGGACTATAGAGAGGGAACGCGCCTTGATATACTTACAGGCTTAGGAAACGGGTATGATACTTCGCTCAGTGGAAGCACTCCCTTACTTATTGGAGGCGGCGTCGGTGTGCCCCCCTTGTATGCGCTTTGCAAAAGACTTATCAAAGAGGGAAAGCAACCAACGGTTGTTTTGGGATTCAACAGTAAATGCGACGTTTTCTATGAAGAAGAATTTAAGGCGCTTGGCGCGCGCGTTATAGTCGCTACTGCGGACGGAAGCTATGGAATAAAAGGCTTCGTTACCGACGCAATGAAGGATGTTTCTTACAGTTATTTTTACACCTGCGGTCCTGAGCCTATGCTTAAGGCGCTTTATCGCGCGACGCTCACCTCTGGGCAGTTCAGCTTTGAAGAACGTATGGGATGTGGCTTCGGCGCTTGTATGGGCTGTTCCTGTAAGACCTTGACAGGCTACAAAAGAATATGTAAAGAAGGCCCCGTCTTGCAGAAGGAGGAAATTTTATGGTAAATACAAAGGTTACTCTTAGCGGAATATCGCTTGATAATCCCATAATTCCAGCAAGCGGCACCTTCGGCTACGGTTACGAGTTCGCCGAGCTGTATGATATTAACTGTCTCGGAAGCTTTTCCTTTAAGGGAACTACAAAGGATGAGAGATTTGGAAATCCTACTCCGAGAATTGCTGAATGCGGCGCAGGTATGATAAACAGTGTAGGACTGCAAAATCCCGGAGTTGAAAAGGTTGTTTCAGAAGAATTGCCAAAGCTCAAAAAATGCTTTAATAAGCCTGTTGTGGCTAATATAGGCGGCTTTTCCTATGACGAATATACGTATGTTGCTTCTCGTTTAAATGAGGAAGAGCAGATAGGCTTGTTTGAAGTAAACATAAGCTGCCCGAACGTTCACGGCGGAGGAATGGGCTTCGGAGTAAGCCCGGAAACGGCGGCAGAGGTCACGCGCAGAGTTAAGGCTGTGACAAACAAGCCTGTATATATCAAGCTAAGCCCGAACGTAACGGATATTGTTTCAATAGCGAAGGCTTGCGAGGATGCGGGCGCAGACGGCTTGAGTCTTATAAATACTCTCTTGGGTATGCGTATAGATTTAAAGACAAAAAGACCTGTTATAGCCAACAAAGCAGGAGGCTTTTCGGGGAACGCTATTTTCCCTGTGGCAGTAAGAATGGTTTACGCCGTTTATGAAGCCGTTAAAATACCGATAATAGGCATGGGGGGAGTTTCTTCTGCCCGTGACGTAATTGAAATGATGCTTGCAGGCGCTACTGCGGTAAGCGTAGGCGCCGCTAATCTTGTGAATCCGTATGCTTCCAAAGAGATAGTTGAGGATTTACCTAAGGTAATGGAAGAATATAAAATAGACAGCCTTGAAAGTATTATAGGAGGTGCTCACAATGGGTAAGGACGTAATTATTGCTTGCGATTTTGCAAGCAAGGAAGAGGTTTTCGATTTTCTTGATAAATTCAAGGAAGAAAAGCCTTATGTAAAAATAGGAATGGAGTTATTTTACGGCGCAGGTCCTGAAATAGTCCGCGAAATTAAAAAAAGAGGACATAAGATATTTTTGGACCTTAAGCTTCACGATATTCCCAATACAGTGAAGAAGGCGATGAAGGTACTTTCCTCACTTGATGTGGATATGTGTAATCTGCACGCGGGAGGAACCGTACCGATGATGGAGGCGGCAATCGAGGGCTTGACGCGCGAGGACGGAACACGTCCGCTTCTTATCGCCGTAACCCAGCTTACCTCTACCGACCAAGAGCATATGGAAAATGACCTGCTCATTCGTGAGAAAATTGACCGAGTAGTTATGCACTATGCGTCAAACGCTAAAAAAGCAGGCCTCGACGGAGTTGTTTGCTCACCGTTAGAGGCGGGCAAGGTTCACGACGTCTGTGGCGCTGACTTTATTACTGTTACTCCTGGTGTCAGATTTGCTGACGGCGAGGTAGGAGACCAGAAGCGTGTCACTACACCCGAAAGAGCGAAGGAAATCGGCTCTGATTATATAGTAGTAGGCAGACCGATAACGGCGGCTCCCGATCCTGTCGCTGCATATCGCCGTTGCGTAAAAGAATTCGTTTCTTAAAATAAGGAAAGAGAGAAATAAAAGATGACAAATATTGAAGCTTTGATTGCAAAGGATCTGCTTTCTATTAAGGCAGTTTTCTTCCGTCCCGACGAGCCCTTTACTTGGGCAAGTGGAATAAAGAGCCCTGTTTACTGCGATAACAGGTTGACATTGACTGCGCCTAAGGTTCGTACAGACGTAGAAAATTCTCTTGCAGAAACAATAAAGAGGGAATATCCCGACGCTGAGGTTCTTATGGGAACTTCTACTGCGGGAATAGCTCACGCGGCGATAACAGCACATATTCTTGATTTGCCTATGGGATACGTTCGCTCTGGCGCAAAGGACCACGGACGAGGAAATCAGATTGAGGGCAAGCTTGAGGCAGGTCAGAAGGTGGTTGTTGTGGAAGACCTTATTTCTACAGGCGGCAGCGTTATCGAGGTGGTAAACGTGTTAAGAGAAGCGGGAG
Organism: Eubacteriales bacterium; assembly: GCA_045539995.1. Lineage (GTDB taxonomy): Bacteria > Bacillota > Clostridia > Oscillospirales > CAG-272 > UBA1740. The sequence goes on along the minus strand of JAZQGJ010000064.1, from coordinate 2,994 downwards.
CAGTGGTTCTCGGTGTCGTGAGCATTTTTACCTACGGTATGAAAAAGGGAATTGAAAGATTAGCTGAGGCAAATGTAAAGAACGTAAGTCTTACCAATTTCGACTGCATTGCAAAAATTGCAGCAGAGGAGAATTATATTAAGGCAGAAGATGTAAATAGACTGATAGCATTCCGTAATAATCCGTCGGACGAGTCCTGGATAAACGGAGGCAAATAATGAAGCATCTTATTGATATATTGGATTTATCGACTTCGGAAATCGAAGAACTTATTTCGGTGGCAGCCGATATAATAGAGCATCCCGAAGATTATCGCGAGAAATGTAAATATCAAAAGCTCGCTACGCTTTTCTTTGAGCCTTCTACCAGAACACGCTTGTCTTTTGAAGCGGCAATGATGGAATTAGGAGGCAAGGTGCTCGGATTTTCAGAAGCTAATTCAAGCTCTGCGTCAAAGGGCGAAAGCATTACTGACACTGCAGTGATAGTTTCGGGCTATGCGGACATTATCGCAATGCGTCACCCGAAGGAGGGGGCGCCTCTTGTTGCGGCAAGAAGAAGTGAGGTTCCTATTATCAATGCGGGAGACGGAGGACATCATCACCCGACTCAAACGCTAACAGACCTTTTCACGATACATAGGGAAAAGGGGACGTTTGAAAATCTGACTATCGGACTTTGCGGGGACTTAAAGTACGGCAGAACCGTCCACTCCTTAATAGCTGCTATGTCGCGTTATAAGGGCGTTAAGTTCGTTTTGATTTCACCCGAGGAATTGAAGCTTCCCGGATATATAAAGCACTCTTATATTGAAGAAAACGGCATTTATTATGAGGAAACTGCTTCTCTTGAGGAAGCAATGCCTAAATTAGACGTTTTGTATATGACTCGTATTCAAAGAGAGCGCTTTGCAAGCTCGGAAGAATACGAAGAATTGAAGGATAGCTATATTTTAAATGAAGAGAAGCTCAAAAACGCGAAAGATGATATGATAGTCATGCATCCTTTGCCGAGAGTAAACGAAATTGCTCTTGCCGTAGACGATGATAAAAGAGCCGCATATTTCAGACAGGCTAAAAACGGAAAATATATCCGAATGGCGCTCATTTTGAAGCTTTTGAATGAAGCAAAAAAAGATCACACAGCTTCTATTGACAAGCCTGATATCGTTTATACGAACACTCTGGTATGTAAAAATCCTCGTTGTATTACAACAACAGAGCAGGAGCTTCGCCCTGCCTTTAGATTAGTAAATAAGGAAAAGAATATTTACAGATGCGTATATTGCGATTCAAAGGCAATCTTTGATACAAATAAATAAAAAATATATAAAAAGGCTGCTTATTATACTTTAGAGTACAGTAAGCAGCTTTTTTATACTCAAAATGGATTTACATCAAATATATTGCTTTCTTATTGCATAAAAAAGAAAAAAGCGGAAAAAATATGTCTACAATAAAATTCGAAAGGAAGCAAGGATATTTTATGAAGAAAAAGCTAATATCATTGTTGTTATCTCTTTTATTCATTTTTTGCGTAATTCCAATATCAAGCACGGGAATAGAGATAAGCTATGCAATGAATAATCTCTCAGATGATGCAAAATTAATAAAAAGCGGTCTTGTCGGAAACGATATTAAGTTCTGCGCTACCGATTTCAAGCAGGCTCTCGGCATCAGAAACTTTTCGGCAGTTACGATTGAGACGTTGCCAAACGCTGAAGAAGGAACTCTCAAATACGCAAACGTAAGAGTTAATGAAGGGCAGAAGATATCAAGAAGCAATCTTTATCTTTTGAAGTTCATCCCTGCAAATGATACTGTAAGAAAGAGCAGCTTTACCTTCAGCTGTGATAATTATATAGGCGGAGCTTCTGTAGTATGTGAGCTTAATTTGCTTGAAAAATTAAATTATGAGCCCGTATCCTCGGGCGCATCAAGCAGTATAGACGTAAGTACGCAGAAAAACGTTTCTCTTTACGGAAGAATTTCCGCTACCGATCCTGAGGGAGATGAATTGACATTTTTCATTGTTACTCCCACTAAAAAGGGAACAATAACCTTTACGGATACGTCATACGGGGACTTCAAATATACGCCTAAAGCTAATTTTACGGGAAAGGACAGCTTTTCCTACGTTGTAAGAGATTGTTACGGTAATTATTCCAAAATAAATACGGTTAACATATCTGTAAACAAGAGACAGACAGAAATAGTATATACGGATATGACCGAAAATTCGGCTTACAACGCGGCGCTGACGCTTGCAAGCAAGAATATTATGCTTGGAGAAATTTCGGGAGACGGAATGTATTTTTATCCCGAAAAAACAGTCAGCAGGGGTGAATTTACCGTTATGGCCATGAAAGCTCTCGGTGTCTCTGCGAATCCTCTTTTAAAAGAGACGTCATTTGACGACAATGAAAAGATTCCGACGTCAATACGCTCATATATAGCCACAGCTCAAAAAATGAGGTATGTAAACGGAAAGTTTGACACAAACGGACTTTATTTCGAGGCAGAAGCCGCCATCACGCGTGCAGAAGCCGCAGTGATAATCAGCAATATGTTAGGCGTGTCGGAGACGGCTTCCGTTCCCGTATTCGCCGATTCAGAGGAAATTCCGACTTGGGCAGAAAATGCTATATACACGCTTTACAATATCGGCATTATAGACAGAACAGAAAAAGGGGCTATTAGCGCGAAGGAATGTATAACCAGAGCGCAAGCTGCTGAGATGATATACGCCTTGCTTAGCGTCAAATAATAATTTACAAAGTTATATAAAAAAGACCTGCACCCAGAACAATTTATCTCTGAAGGCGCAGGTTCTTTTTTTATATTTTTCTAAAAATCGGTGTAAAAACACGTTTTTTGTCTGTAATTTGTTATAAAAATCGGTAGAAAAAACGATAAAATAGTACAAAATATATAAAAAAATAAAAGTTTTATTCAATTTTGTATTTAAGGTTGCTTTTTTAATTAAATTGTGATA
>JAZQGJ010000063.1:0-55483 GCA_045539995.1 Eubacteriales bacterium | reverse complement strand
TAGAATTAAATACACAATTTACAATGCCGACGGTAGTGTCGGCGGTTGGCACGAATATGGCTATGACGCAGACGGCAACAAAATTAAGGAGACCAGATACAACGCCGACGGTTCATTATATTTCATGTTTGAATATGACGCTAACGGCAACAGAATTAAGCACACATACTACAACGCCGACGGCACTATCAGGTCAATATCAGAGTATGACGTAAGTGGCAACTTAATTAGGGAGACCTTCTACAACGCCGACGGTAGCTACACGGTAATTAATTACGAGAACGGCGAAGAAACAAGCAGAGAAGACTATGACAAGGACGGCAATCCTATAAACTAACGCAAAAAAGGGCTGTCACATTTGGCAAGACCGAAAAAGCCCGAAGAGCAATAAAAGAACCTCTCATCTACATCAAAAAACACAAAAGAGACAGTTATAAGGTAGAAATCCTTACGGATTTCAATTTTATTGGACTTTTTCTACCACCGTTTCGGGAGCTTGACGTACCTTTGTACGCCTCACGCCCCCGAGAACGACGCTTCTTGCTCAAATCTGACTATCCCCAAAAGGGGCAGTCTCAAATAAAAATTTGAGACTGCCCCTTTTATTTGCGCGTATGCGTGGATTATTCCTTGCATTTGGTGGCTTTTCTGGCTTCCTTAAGCTCTGCTTTCATCTTTTTAATTTTTCTTTTTCTGTCTTTTTTCGCTTTTACAGAAAGAGAAAAGGCTGACATTGTGACAAGCGCGAGTAAAATCCAGGTTAAGACCTTGAAAATATCTATTTCGAGCTTGCCCTTTGAAGCAATATGGAAAAGCGGATCTCCGCTCTTTTTATTCTTAAAAACATCTGCCGAAAAATCGTGCTTTTCAACTATCACAGGACGGACGGTTTCGGTAATGCATTTTAATTTATCACACATAATAATTCTCCTCTCAAGCTGATTTTTATCTGAATACGCCTTTTGGCGCATAATACTCTTTATAATATTTTCTCCGACAAAAGCGTTAATATTCAATTATTTTTTGTTAGTAAGCGAAAGGGCGCATATCGGAATGCCTTGCGAAGAAAAGTTAGACTCATACTCGGTCATAACGTTCCCCTCCGCGTATTCCGACGAATGAAGGTCGTACGTCACGTAGTCGCAACCGACTCCCAGCGCGTCCAATTCCTCTAACGTGAAATCAAAGAGCCCTCTGTTGTCGGTCTTAAAGCATAGCTTTCCGTTCGGCTTCAAAACTGAAAAATATGAATTGAGAAACGTTCTGTAGGTAAGGCGTCGCTTCGCGTGTCCCTTTTTAGGCCACGGATCGCTGAAATTAAGATATATTACGTCAATAGACGACTTTTCAAACATTTCGGGTAGATCCTCAGCCCTTGCAATCATAAAGCGAAGATTGTCGGCGCTTCTTTCCGACTTTGCCCTCATAGCCTTTTCTACCGCCACGACCATAACGTCATCGACACGCTCTAAGGCAATAAAATTAACGTCGGGATTCTTCTCTGCCATTTTACAGATGAATCCACCTTTTCCGCAGCCTATTTCAAGACGAAGCTCTCCGTCTCTCTTAAATATCTCCTCTGAAGACTCTATAGGCTTGCTCGGTTTTTCTAAAAGAATTTCTTCGCACGCCAAAAGCCTCTCTGCGCCATGCTTCTTTTTTCTCATTCTCATTGTTGTTTTCTCCTAAGTCAGTAAGCAATCTCGCAATTTTAACGCGCTTAAAATCAGAGGTACATCAAAATACCCGCAACCGTACCCGAAACCATAAGCGCGGCGAGGATAATGGCTAAAACACGAAACGCAACCTTTGCGCGCTGCTGCTTTTTCTTAATATTCATTTGTTTTTATCTCCTTCCTGCCGTTGCATTCTTTATATATTCACGGGAAATGTTCAGAGTTCCGTGAGAGATTCGTTCGGGAAGCTTTTCAAGCATTTTAGCGAGTCCAAGCGAGGTCACGCTTATGGGATTTTTAAGCAATACCGCCTTTACTCCCGTTACTCCACTTATCATTTTATCAAGTCCGTCGAGCGTACTGCCGCCGCCGCACAAAAGTATTCCCTTGTCAAAAACGGTATTGACGCAATCGGTGGGGATTTTCGAAATAGCCTTGCAGAGCGCGTCAAGAATCGCCGAGGTAGGCTCCTCTAACGCGACAAACATCTCGTCGGACGAAATCCGTACAGTACGGACAACGCCTAAATTATCCTTCCCTTTAATGTCCAAAAACTTTCTGTCACTGCCCATCCAGACGGTGCCTATTCCCGTTTTTATGGCTTCGGCGGTGCGCATGCTTATTTTCACGTTATACTTTTCATTTATGTAATTGGCTATAGCCAAATCGAATGCGTTTCCTCCTGTAGAGACCGTGCTTTTATAAAAAATTCTTCCCCTGCAGATAAGCATAATATCCGTATGAGAGGCGCCTATGTTAACGGAAAGGGACGAAGTCCCAAGCATTCCGCTACCCACCAAGGAGGCGATAGGCGAATAAACGAGATACGCTTCAGAGGCTCCCGCCTGAACGCAGAGCTCACAAAGCGCGCTTTCCTCGACCTCGCTGAAATTGCAAGGAATGCTGACCAGCACTCGTAAGGGGCCTGAATTCTTATCGGCGTTTTTAATGGAATTACTGATACATCTCGACAAGATCCTGTGTGTATAATCACGCACGATAATGCTATCCTTGAACGGTCTGTATAGCTTGACGTCGCTATTTCTGTTATGTGTGAGAATATTTTCCGCATCGCTACCAAGCGCCAACAGTCTGCCGTCTGAATTACTGACAGCAGCAATTGCCGCCTCGCCGAAAACTATTCCCGCGCCGGGCTTGCTCGCAATAACCGCAGAGCTTCCCAAATCAATTCCTAATCCTGCTTGCATTTTATGCTCTCCTGATTTTTTGTCTATATAAAAAACCGAGCTGAAATCCTGTAGAGACAATACCTTTTTTATTATACAACAAACAAATGACAATTGCAACACCTTTTTAAAAAACAGGCAAGGCTCGATAAAATCCGACGCTTTTTATGAATTTATCTCCCTTATTATTCTGTCGCAAAGCATTGTATATCTCATTATCTGTCTGTTATTATCGACCATGATTTTCATTACGTCGGACCGTCCGACTAATATTACCATCTCTTTCGCCCGTGTCAGCGCCGTATAAATCAAATTTCGGGTCATCAGCATGGGCGCGCAGGAATAGAGTGGAATTATCACCACGGGGTATTCGCTTCCCTGACTTTTATGAACCGTTATGGCGTAAGCGTGCTCAAGCTCCTCCATATTAGGAAATTCATATTTCGCAAGTCTGTCCTCAAAGGAAATATAGGCTATCTGCTCTTTTTTGTTTATTTCCTCGATTACCCCTATATCTCCGTTGAAAACGCCGCTTCCCGTATAATTTCCCTTTTTCCATTCAAGGTCGTAATTGTTCTTTATCTGCATAACGCGGTCCCCCGCGCGAAACAGTACGTTACCTATTTTTATTTCTTCTGCCGCTGCTCTTTTCGGATTCAGACGCTCTCGCAAAATCTGATTTAAAACCTGCGTTCCCGCCTGTCCTTTTTTTGAGGGCGTGATTACTTGAATTTTATCTATTATATCGTTTCCGTAGGTTTTCGGCAGACGACTTGTTATAAGATTTGAAACTGTGGGTGCGATAAGCTCCTCGTCCTCACGCGCAACGTGGAAAAAGTCACCGTTCTTTTTATCCATAAGGGGCATTTTTCCGTGATTTATGCGATGCGCATTTACTACTATAAGGCTATCCTCCGACTGCCTGAAAATTTCATCAAGCGATATTGTGTTAAATTGATCCGATTTTATAATATCATTCAGCACGTTTCCGCAGCCAACCGACGGAAGCTGATCCGCGTCGCCTATCAGAATAAGCCTCGCGCCGTGCTTAAGCGCGCAAAGCAAAGCGTTCATCAGAACTAGGTCTATCATAGACGCCTCGTCAACTATAATGACGTCCTCGTCAAGGAGATTGTTCTGGTTTCTGTTAAATCGGGGAAACGCGCCTCCGTCTCTCTCCATCTCGAGCATTCTGTGGATGGTTTTCGCTTCCTCGCTTGTAGCTTCTGACATTCTCTTTGTCGCTCTGCCTGTAGGCGCTGCAAGAGCCGCCTTCATTCCAAGAGAATTAAAAATGCTTAAAAGACCCTTAATTATAGTGGTTTTACCTGTTCCGGGCCCTCCTGTAATGACAGTCACTCCCGTGCGTAATGCTTCGGAAATCGCCCTTCTCTGCATTTTCGCATATTTTATATCAAACTGATTTTCTATCTTGTTTATAAACGCTTCTATATCGTTATGCTCGAAAACAGGACAAAGGCGATCTATAAGCGCAAGCTTTTTGGCTATATACTCCTCAGCTTCAAAATAACGCGAAGTAAATATATACTCCCTGTCGTCCTTGAAATATGAACGGACAACGCCATTTTCAAGCGCACTTTTCAAGGCGTCGGCAATTTTGTCCTCGTCTATCTGCAAACGGCCTGCGACGGCGGGAATCAGCTTTTCCTTAGGAATACAGGAATGTCCGTTCAATGCCGAATTATACTCAAGAAGGTAAACGATACCGCTTTGCAGACGTTTGTCAAAATCGAGCTGAATGCCGAGAGACATCGCAAGGCTGTCCGCAGTCTCAAAGCCGATTCCGAAATTGCCGTCACAAAGAACGTACGGATTTTCCTGCACTATTCCGACGGCGCCCGAGCCCCATTTCTGATAGACCTTGCCGATAGCGCCCGCGCTCAAATGTCCTGAGCAAAGCATCATTATGTTACGCACTCCCGCCTGCTCGGCAAAGGACTTCGCGATTTCCGACGCCTTTTTTACCGAGATTCCCGGAATGTCGGCGAGCCAATCGGGGTGCTTTTCTATTATATCGAAGGTGTCGGCTCCGTAGAGGGCGACTATCTTTTTAGCGGTGACGGGGCCTATGCCCTTTATGTTTCCCGCGCTTAAATATGTGAGTATGGAATTCGCATCGGTAGGCAAAAGCTTCTCAAAGCCAACAACCTCAAATTGACGCCCATATTCGTTGTGCATTCCCCACTTTCCGTAAAGCTTCACCTGTTCGCCTACGGCAATAAAGGGCATGTCCCCCACTGCAGTAACGTATTCTTTTTCGGAAAGAGAGATGACGACTACCGTATAATCGGTTGTGGGACTGTGATATATTATTTCCTCCACAGTCCCCTCAAGCGTCTCTTCATTTATAGCGTTTTCACTGTTTTTGATATCCACTTTTCCCTCAATCAATATTTTTATACAATTTATAATTCAAATAAACGTCAGTACCCAAATCCGAAAGCTCTTTCAGCTCATCGTCCGAGAGAAATTCATCTGTCAGGGCGACGGGGCGATGGGTGAAAAGGTCTTTTCTTTCGGTTATAAGAGTGGCGCTTCGTAGAGCGCAATAAAACTGATACGTACTCTGCTCGCTATCAAAATAAACGCCAATAGACATCTTGCTTCTGTCGGTAAAAAACGAAACGACAGAGCGTAAAATACAGTAAAGCCCCCATACTGCCAGAACACAAACAAAAATCTCCGCTATTTCCGCCATGGTCATAGAAAACCCTCCGAAAAAATAAGATTCTTCTATCAGTATATGCGGAGCGAAGATTTTTGTCAGCGAACCGTCTTCACCTTGTTTTCAAAGGTGAAGAGCATTTAAAGTATATAAATCAAAGTAATTTAGAAAGCTCTCCTACTAAATCCGTCTTCTCCCAAGGGGTATCAAGGTCCTCTCTGCCCATATGTCCGTACGCTGCGTATTGCTTATAAATAGGACGGCGCAAATCGAACTTCTTAATGATTGCGGCAGGACGAAGGTCTACCAGTCGGGAAACGGCATCTGAAATTTTCTGTTCATCGACCTTTGCAGTACCGAAGGAATCTATCATAACAGACACAGGCTTCGCAACGCCTATGGCGTAAGCTATCTGAACCTCGCACTTGTCGGCCAAGCCTGCCTTTACTATGTTCTTCGCTATATAACGCGCGGCATATGAGGCGGAACGGTCCACCTTTGTCGGATCCTTTCCCGAAAAAGCGCCGCCTCCGTGTCTTGAATATCCGCCGTATGTATCAACTATTATTTTTCTTCCCGTAAGTCCCGTATCTCCCTGAGGTCCGCCTACAACGAATCTTCCTGTGGGATTTACAAATATTTTGATTTTTCCGTCGTTCAAGGATGCGGGAATGATAGGCTCTATAACCTCTCTTATTACGTCCTCTCTTATCTTCGCTATATCAACGTCGGGATCGTGCTGCGAGGATACGACTACCGTATCAACTCGGGTGGGCTTGCCGTCGATGTATTCGACGGTCACCTGCGTTTTTCCGTCGGGGCGCAGATAAGGAAGTATGCCGCTCTTGCGAACCTCCGTCAAGCGCATAGCAAGCTTATGTGAGAGCGAAATGGGAAGTGGCATAAGCTCGGGCGTTTCATTGCAGGCGTAACCGAACATAAGGCCTTGATCTCCCGCGCCCGTGTCAAGCTCGTCCTCCATATTTCCCTCTTTAGCCTCAGCGCATTTATCCACTCCGAGCGCTATATCGGGCGACTGCTCGTGGATAGAGGTGAGCACGGCGCAGGTATCGCAGTCAAAGCCGAATTTGGCTCTGTCATAGCCTATTTCTCTTACGGTTTCCCTTACTATCGTCTGAATATCGGCGTAGGCGTTCGTAGTTATTTCGCCCATTACGTTGATAATTCCCGTTGTAGCAAAGGTCTCGCACGCCACTCTTGAGTTGGGGTCCTGCTCTAAAAGCGCGTCAAGAATAGCGTCCGAAATTTTATCGCACATTTTGTCGGGATGTCCCTCTGTTACCGACTCGGATGTAAACAATTTTTTTACCATATAAACGTCTCCTTTGATTATACTTGAAATAAAAAACCTCGAAAAGTCAGTTTCCGAGGCAACAGACTCTCATCTTGCAGGAATTGGCACCTTGAAAATACAGGTTGCCGGGCTTCACAGGGCCGGTCCCTCCACCACTCTTGATAAGATAATACTATTTAAAAGCATAAAATGCTTTTTATTTTCATCTTTATATTTAATATAACATACTTTTTTATCTTTTTCAAGTACTTTTATATATTTTTTATTTTTTCATAAAAGGAAAAAGCAAAAATGAAAAATTTCCTTGACAAACGACGGAATAGAGGGTATAATCATAAAGGATAGAAATATAAAAGGAGATTTAAAAATGAAGAATTTTTTCAGTGAATTCAAGAAGTTCATCACTCGCGGAAACGTGCTTGATATGGCTGTCGGTGTTATCGTCGGCGGAGCCTTTACGGCGATAGTCAACGCATTAAGCAACAACATCTTAAAGCCTGTTATCAACTGGATTCTCGCGCTTATTCTCGGCAAAAATTCCCTCAGCGACCTTTATACGTTTTTGCTTCGTACAGAGGTCACAGACGCTGCTACGGGAGAGACCACAGTAGATCTTGCAAACTCGATTTACATAGACTGGGGCGCATTCATTAACGCGATAATCAACTTCCTGCTCATCGCTCTCGTGCTCTTCTCAATAGTAAGAATTATCAACAAGCTGAAGGATATTGATCTTGTTGACGACAGACTTACAAAGGAAGACAAGAAGGCGCTTCGCGCTCAGGGCAAGAGAGTTGCCGACAAAGAAGCTGTAAAGGCTTACCTTGACGAAAAGGCTGCAAAGGCTGCCGAAGAAAAAGCGAAGGCAGACGCAGAAGCGGCAGAAAAGGCGAGACTTGAGCGAGAGGCTAATCCCACAACCGAGGACCTTCTCAAAATGATTCTCGCAGAGATGAAGAAGTAATAAATCTATAAAAAATTTATAACGCAAAAGAGACCGTTTCAAAACAAGCTTGAGACAGTCTCTTTTTATTTATGCTATTATGAGAGTCAAAGGAAATTCAGACCTGAAGGTTTTTCAGGGCGGTGATGGCGGCACGACGGTCCTTTGCGCCGAAGACTGCCGAGCCTGCGACTATTATATCGGCGCCCTTTTCTGCTACCTCGCAAATGTTTTTTGCGCCTATTCCACCGTCGACCTCAACTAAAATGTCAAGCCCTTGCTTTTCGGCTTCTATTTTCACCTCTTTTATTTTATCCAAGGTGTGGGGAATGAGCGCCTGACCGCCAAAGCCCGGCTCAACGCTCATTACGAGAATCCAATCGCATTTTGAAAGATAGGGAAAAATTTCCTCTGCGGGAGTATTCGGCTTTACAGAAAGTCCGCAGAGCGCGCCGCACTCGCGAATTTTATCAAGCGTCGCATTCAAATCGCTGCACGCCTCGTAATGAACGGTTATTATATCAGCGCCAGCGCGTCTGAATTCTTCTATGTATCTTATCGGCTCCTCTATCATAAGATGAACGTCAAATTTTATTTCTGTAGCAGAGCGCAGAGAGGCTATGACGGGAATTCCAAAGCTGATATTCGGAACAAACATTCCGTCCATAACGTCTAAATGAATATAGTCGGCTCCTGACTTTTCTACCTCTCTTACCTCCTCGCCCAATTTAGCGAAATCGCAAGCGAGCGCCGACGGCGCAATTTTTATCATTTTAAAATCTCCTTAAATTAATTTTTTTGTTTTACAATAATTTTTACCGATGTATATACGAATATAAAATCTTATTAGCCATCTGTTGTGTCACAAGGTGAAAAATTCCATAATATGATAATGCGGAAGAAAAACCGATATCCGTGAATTATCCCTGGAATGCGAAGAAAAAGGACGTGAAATCAACAGATAATAACGGGTATTTTATATACCTTGGACTGTCGCATTCAGCGCAGAAGAGCATCAGATTTCAATTTTTAATGCTTTGCCGAACTGAATTCGCCTCGCGCACGCGATGGCTTATTGGCGGCATCTGCTACTAACTGCGACAAGCCCGAGGATTTATTCCCCGAAGCTCAAAAGGCAGACCGCATGAGCAGCAATCCCTTCTTCCGCTCCGCTAAACCCGAGCCCCTCCTCTGTCGTAGCCTTTACATTAACGCACGTTATATCACAGAAAAACGCCCTCGCTATATTTGCTTTCATTTCCGAAATATAAGGCGCAAGCTTGGGCTTCTGAGCGATTACCGTGCAATCAATGTTTTCTACCCTTGCCCCTGATTCTCTCATGATATCACATACCCTTTCGGCAAGGAGGAGGCTCGATATCCCTTTATAAGAGTTATCGTTATCGGGAAAATGCCTGCCTATATCGCCCTCTCCCAAAGCGCCTAATACCGCATCCATTATAGCGTGCAGAAGCACGTCGGCGTCGGAATGTCCCAAAAGACCGAAGTTGTGAGGGATTTTTACCCCTCCTATTATCAGCTCTCGCTCTTTTGCCAACCGATGAACATCGTATCCGTGTCCTACTCTCATTTTCATACCGTATTTCCTTTCGCCCCTTTGCGCGAACAAGGCTTCTTTTTATTTTTGTCGGAACAGGCTTTCTCTTCCTGTTCCTTTTTTCTTCTCTGCATTACCGTTTCAAAATATTCAAGGTCCTCTTTCGTCGTGAGCTTTGCGTTTTCATAGCCTGTGTCTATCATTTTCACGCGCTGACCTATATACTCCATTAACATATTGTCATCTGTAACGGAAACGCCGTCCTCTTTCGCCTTTATGGCGGCGTATCTATACATAGGCGCTGAAAATACCTGAGGTGTCTGCGCGTTCCAGAGCGTTTTTCTGTCGGGTGTTTCTACAATAAAGCCCCTCTCGTTTACACACTTGACAGTATCCTTGACCTTGCAGCCCGCAGACGACGCGCGATAAGCGTAAGCGGCGGAAACGACGTCGGAAATCTGACCCGGCAGTATAAGACAGCGCGCGGCGTCGTGGATTGCGACGAATTCCGCCTTTGCGGGAACCGACGCCATACCCAAGAGCGCGGATTCGCTTCTTTCAGCGCCGCCTCGGCAGATGCTCGTTACCTTTTTTATATTATAGCGCCCGACAAGCTCTTTCGCAATATCGGTTTCGTCCTCGCGGCAGACGAGAACTATCTCATCAATATATTTACAAGAGTCAAAGGCGCGCAGAGAATGAATCAGAACAGGCTCTCCGCAAAGTGAAAGCAGCTGCTTCGTCTGTCCGTCCTCGCTTTTCATTCTCGTACCGCTTCCCGCAGCCAAAATAAGAGCGCAGGTATAAGGGCGCGTGCGTCCCTTGAAAAGACGCGCGAGATTAGCTAAATGGTAAGTAAAACTCATAATTCTCACTTCCTGTGATAAACGTAATATGCGATAATTTCTCTCTCTTTTCCGTCAAGGGTATTGCAACCCGAAATAACAACGCCGTCGCCGGAGAGAAGGCTCGATATTTCAAGCTCGTCCACTGCCCCTCTGAAAATAATATCCGATGATGAAAAAACGATAAGCTCGCCGTCCCTGACGCTGAGGTTTCCACCTCGCCCTATCACGTCGTCATTTCCGTCTCTTCTCTCGGTTACGTATTTTATAAGCTGCCCATGTAGCTGCGCAGCCTTTTTCCTTCGCTCGGACTTATTTGGACCTGCCTTTTTCTTTTTAAAAAGCTCAAACATATTTCCTCCGAAAAACCTGAAAAACATTCATTTTTGGTTTTTCATAGCTTTTAAGCGAGTATCTAAAATTCTTTCTTAATATTATATCACATTTCGCGGACAAAATAAAGTTGTTTTTTAATATTTGTAAACTTTGCACATATTTTTCCCGTTTTTTTTGAAGTTTTAGCTTTTTTTTAAGCAATTTGCTATTTTTTTATTATTTTTAATATTTTTATTGACTTTTTACAGTTTAGTGGTGTATAATATCAGTGTGGTGGTGGATTGTGGTGGAAAATATCATCTCAAATCATTAATATCCCACCAAAAACGCGAAAGGGGGAATGAAAATGGCATTTGTCGGCACGTATAAGCATGCGCTTGACGCAAAAAACAGAATTTTTATTCCCGCGAAGTTCAGAGAAAAGCTGGGCGATACCTTTTACATAACACGAAAGCTCACCACAAGCTCGCTCGTTATTTATTCAGAGGACGAGTGGGATAAGAAATCGGAAATAATTGATAGCATAGCAGATTCCGTAGGCGAGGACATCAAGGAGCTGTTTTACTCCGAGGCTATTGACCCTACTCCCGACTCACAGGGACGCGTAACACTCACCCCCGCGCTCATTGAATATGCTAAGATAAATAAGAACGTAGTTATTGCAGGCTACGGCAGCTACATTCAGATATGGCCCGAAGAGGTTTGGGAGGAAAGACAGAAGGAAAAGCAGACTGAAGAAAGGATGAAGCACATTCAGGAAATAAATCTGCGCTTCAACCTGTAATAAATGGAAGGCTCTTTCAATCACAAATCGGTCCTTCTCGACGAATGTATAGAAGCTTTAAACATACGACCATCTCTTACTTACGTTGATTGCACCACAGGCGGTGGCGGACATTCACTTGAGATAGCGAAGCGTCTCGGTTCCGACGCTCAGCTCATTTGCTTTGACCGCGATATCACCGCCATTATGGCTGCAAAAAAACGTCTTTCGGAATATCTTCCGAAGATAATTTTTATAAATGAAAACTTTTCCGAGCTCGGAAACGTTCTCGACAGCTTGAAAATAGACAACCTTGGCGGCGTGCTTGCCGATCTCGGCTGCTCGTCTTATCAGTTTGACACACCCGAAAGGGGCTTTTCCTACAATCACGACGCCCCGCTTGATATGAGAATGGACCAATCGAGCAGTCTTGATGCATACAAGGTAGTAAACACCTATTCAAAGGAAGAGCTTAAAAGAATAATTTACGAATACGGTGAAGAAAGATTCGCTCCCGCGATAGCCGATAAAATAGTAAAGGCGCGTGAACTTTCCGACATAAAAACGACGGCTTGCCTTACAGACATTATCAAGTCGGCTATTCCTAAGGCGGCGCGAGCAGACGGCCCCCATCCTGCGAAAAGAACCTTTCAGGCTATAAGAATTGAAGTAAACGGAGAGCTTGACGCAATAGCTCCCACAATAGAAGCCGCCGAAAGACACATGGTAAAGGGCGGTAGGATATCAATAATCTCTTTCCACTCACTTGAGGACAGAATAGTAAAGCAGACCTATGCGAAATTAGGAAGCGGCTGTGAATGTCCGAAGGACTTCCCTGTTTGCGTATGCGGAAAGAAACCTAAATTGAAAATTTTAACGAAGAAGCCAATACTTCCGTCAGAATCAGAGCTTGAAGAAAATCCCCGCGCGCGAAGCGCGAAGCTGAGAGTTGCCGAGAAGCTGTGAGGCTATAAAATAAGGAGGCAAAAAGTGACACGTACTATACTGTTTACCACAAGAAGCGCGGACGTTAACCCTATGTATGCAAAATTCCGTGATAAATTCTCTTATCAGGGAAGCACAATAGGCGATTATATGCGTCAGCAGGCGAGAAAAGATGGTTTTTCCGAGCAGCCTGCAAAGAAGCAGAGCGCTGTCTTTCGTGATACTACTGCGGAAAACAGAATAACAAAGGCCAATTCTCTTCCCCGCGAGAAAAATATGGCGCCTGCCTCCGATTATACCGCTGTTCTCCCGAGTGTGAATGCTAAAATAACAGAAAAAGCGAGAGCGCAGATGCCGATAGGCACAATGCTTATAATGTTCTTGTGCGCTACCATTCTTATGCTGCTTATATACATAGGAATGAACGTAAACAATATGACGCACGAAATAGCTGTTATGAAGGCTGAAGCGGCAGAGCTTCAGAGCGTCGAGCAGACACTGTCTTCGAGACTTGATACCAAGAACGACCTTGAGCTTATAGAGTCTATAGCGACGGATAGGTTGGGTATGGTAAGACGCAACTCGGTCGAGCATAATTATATCGCTTTCGGCGATACGGATACCGTCAGCGCTTATAATGCAGAAAATGAAGACAATCCGTTGATTGCGGGATTGTTGAGCGCTTTTACCGCAGGCTTCAGCAAATAAGAATAAAAGCGACAGATATTAAATATGATTATAGCGATAGCTTGCGGAAAACAAACTATCGCTATGCTATTTATTTGGGAGGAAAAACCTTGAAATTACCCCACGATACGTCAAAAAAAGACAATATAAGCCTGAGCGCCAGACGCGCGTTCGCAATGCTCTGTTGCTTTTCGTGCGTTATGCTGTTTCTTATCGGAAAAATATTTTATATGCAATATTTTCAGTATGATAAATATCAACAGAAGGTGCTTGACCAAATAACCTTCAGCTCTACCCTCACGGCGAAGAGAGGCGAAATTTACGATTCTAATATGAATCCTCTCGCCACAAACAAAACCGTGTGGAGAATTTTTATTTCTCCAAAGGATATCTACGAATACAGCGCTAAAAACAGAATAGATTACGCTACTCTTATATCAAAGGGGCTTTCCGAAATACTTGACGTACCGTATGACACAATATATGAAAAAACTCAAAAGAAGAACCGACTTGACGAAACAATAAAAAAAGAGGTTGATGAGGCTACGACAGACAAGGTGCTATCCTTTGTTACGGAAAACGGCCTTTCGAGAATGATATATACAGAGGCGAGTACAACAAGATATTATCCCTTCGGCAATCTGGCTTCTCACGTTATAGGCTTTACAGGAAGCGACAATCAAGGACTTTTCGGTCTTGAGCAGTATTATGACGACGACTTAACGGGCACAAACGGAAAATACATAACCGCGATAGACGCCCACAGTAATGAAATTCCCTACGATTATTCGAGCTATATACCCGCAGAGGACGGCTTAAGCCTTGTAACTACAATTGATTCTTATATACAAAGAGAGCTTGAAAACGAGCTTTCAGAGATAATTTCCGAATTCAACGTGCAAAATCGCGCGGCGGGAATAGTTATGAACGTAAACACAGGCGCGATATACGCTATGGCTGTCGCTCCCGACTTCAATCTGAATACCCCCTACGTCCTTGACAGCATATCCGAAGAAAAGCTTTCAAGCTCGGGATACGCAAGTGACAGTAATGAATATAAATCGCTTCGCACCTCTCTGCTCTACGATATGTGGAGAAACAAGGCGGTAAGCGAGCTTTATGAGCCGGGCTCTACCTTTAAAATAGTAACTGCCTCTATGGGCATTGAGCTTGGAAAAACGTCTGCTTTGGATCACGGCTTCAGCTGCCCCGGATACCACGTTGTAGGCGGCGCGCGTATAAGCTGCTGGCGTCCCATAGGACACGGATCGGGCATAACGTTTGCGTACGGACTCCAGCAGTCCTGCAACCCGACTCTTATGCAGCTCGCGGCGAGAATAGGAAGCCCTGACTTTTATCAATATTTCAAGGCATTCGGTTATCTTGAAAAAACGGGAATAGACCTTCCGAGTGAGAGCCAGAGCATTTTCCATACCGAAAGCGGACTCGGTTCTGTCGAGCTTGCCGTAGCTTCATTCGGTCAGCGCTTCAAGGTGACGCCGATACAGCAGATCACGGCTATAGCCGCAGTGGCAAACGGTGGCTATCTGGTTACTCCACACGTAATAGATAAGCTTATAGATAGCGAGGGAAACACCGTATATCAGTATGAAACCGAAACGAAAAGGCAGGTTGTTTCCTCACAGAGCGCAAAGACTGTAAGCGAGATACTTGAAGAGGGTGTTTCGGGCACGGGCGCTTCAAAGAACGCCTACGTCGCAGGCTACAGAATTGCCGCGAAAACGGGTACGAGTGAAAAGCTTGACAAGGCAGACAAGAACGGAAACTTCACACTCCGCATAGGCTCTTGCGTAGCGTACGCGCCGTACGTGAATTCCTCTGTCGCAGTAATTATTATGGTAGATGAGCCTACAGTAAACTACTACGGCGCAACCGTAGCGGCGCCCTACATCTCCGACCTGCTGACAAAAATACTCCCCTATCTCGGATATGAGCCGAGCTACACAGACGAGCAGCTCGAATCTATGTCTGTACGTATAGGAAATTACGTAGGAAAAACTGTAAAGGAAGCGAAAAAAGCGCTTTCTGCGCTCGGACTTTCCTGCGATGCGCTCGGCGCTGATGAAAACGCCGTCATTACGTCACAATGTCCCGCGCCTGCCACGTCGCTTACAAAGAATATGGGCTCTGTCATTCTATATACGGAATACAGCGGAAGCGAAACCGTAACAGTACCCGACGTTCTTGGAAAGAGCGTAACAGAGGCGAACCAGATTCTCGTATCAAGAGGCTTGAATATCAGAATAGAGGGCGCGAAAAACTATGCTATCAGCGATACCGTTTACGCAAAAGCCACCTATCAGTCGGTCGATGCAGGTACGTCGGTAGAAAAAGGAAGCGTCGTAACGGTCAAATTCCTGTACGACGACAGAGACTGATAAGGGCATAATACATAATAAATATATAAAGGCAGTTTTCAAAAAAAAGGATACTGAAATAAAAATATATTTTGTGAGGTATCTTGATTTGAAATTATCCTGTTTGCTTTATGAGGGGGAATACTCCTCTTTGTGCCAAGCGTCCGAAGTGGAAGTCGGCGAAATAGTAACCGACACGTCAAAAATAACCGACGGGTGTGTATTTATATGCCTTTGCGGAACGAGATATAACACTCATAAAATTTTGCCCTTTATTGAAAAGAAGGGCGCGTCCGCTATTATTGTCGAAGAGGGCGAAAGCTATGAAAGCTCTCTTTCAACGCCGATTTTTACGGTAAAAAGCACTCGTCTTGCGCTTTCATTTGCATACGCGAGATTTTACAGCAATCCTCAAAACGATTTACGCATTATAGGAATTACGGGGACAAACGGGAAAACGTCGAGCTCTTATATTTTGCGCTCTGTTCTTCGGCGCGCGGGCTATAAGGTGGGGCTTATCGGCACTGTTGAATGTCTCATCGAAAATAGGTCGTACAGTCTTCCCGACAACACGCAAAACGCCGACAAGCTAAAGACGATGACCACGCCTGACCCTGAGGTTTTATATAAAATTCTTCGTTTGATGGCAGACGAGAAAATAGACTTTGTGGTTATGGAGGTCTCCTCTCACGCGCTAACGCAGAAAAAGACTGCCCCCATATTCTTTGAACTTGGTATTTTTACGAATTTAGCGCCTGAGCATCTTGATTTTCACGTGGATATGGAAAGCTATATGAGGGCGAAGGCCGAGCTTTTCAAGTCCTGCAAATGCGGAATTTTCAATATTGATAACGATTATTCGGAAAGAATAATTGCCGAGTCGAAGTGTGAAATAGTTCGTTGCTCGGTGGCAGGTGACGGCGATTTTTACGCGACAGACGTGAAGCTTCTCGGAAGCCGCGGCGTAGAATATATCTATCGGGGCGATAATATACGTATAAGCTTAAAGAGCAAGATGCCCGCCGTCTTTACAGTCTATAATTCCCTTTTAGCAATTACGGCGTCACTTAAGCTCGGAGTGCCTATAGAAACGGCAAAAGAGGCATTGAGCCTTATGTCAAGCGTGTCGGGGCGTATGGAAAGAATACATTTAGGGCGCGAGGACGATGAGTTTTCCGTATTCATTGATTACGCCCATACAGAGTCGGCTCTTAGAAATATTCTTTCAACGATAAGAAGCTTCAGGCGTGGAAACGAAAGAATAGTTCTTCTTTTCGGCTGTGGTGGCAACCGTGACAGAAGCAAGCGCGCTCCTATGGGAAGGGCAGCGGAGGAGCTTGCCGATTTTACCATAGTAACCTCGGATAACAGCAGAAACGAGCCTCCCCGACAGATAATAAAGGACATTCTTTCGGGAATGAATGATATCAACCGCCGACGTGTAATAATGAACAGACAGGCGGCTATCGAATATGCAATAATAAACGCAAAGAGAAACGACATTATAGTTTTGGCAGGTAAAGGCCACGAGCTTTACCGCATAGACAAAAACGGAGAATATTTTTTTGACGAGCGTAAAATTGTTTCAGAGGCGCTTGAAAAAAGAAGAAACGGAGATAATAAGAGTAATGAGAATTAAATTGGCATTTCCTCTTTCGCTTAAGAAAATAGCAGAATATACTAAATCAGAATTTCTTTGCGAAAATGACGGAATTGCAAAATATATAACGACAGACACAAGAGAGATAAAAGAGGGCGACCTATTCATCGCTTTAAAGGGCGAAAGCTTCGACGGCAATGATTACGTTTGCAAGGCTATAAACGCAGGCGCGTGCGGCGCGCTCTGTGAAAGAGCTCCGTCCGATTTGAAATGCGCTTGTCTTTTAATCTGCGAGGACACTGTAAAGGCGCTCGGAATGCTCGCACGGGAATATCTTGCGTCTCGTAACGTAAAGAAAATAGCCGTTACGGGAAGCGTGGGCAAAACCACGACAAAGGAATTTATTTTTTCGGTTCTTTCCGAAAAATACAAGGTACACAAAACAGAGGGAAACTATAACAATGAATTAGGGCTTCCCTACACTGTCCTTTCTATGCCGAGCGACACGGAAATCCTTATAACCGAGATGGGCATGTGCGCAAAAGGGGAGATAGAATATCTTTCGGACATCGTAAAGCCCGATATTGCCGTAATTACCGTAATAGGCTCGTCTCATTTAGAGCATCTTAAAAGCCGAGAGAATATTTGCGCAGCAAAAATGGAAATAGTCAGTGGAATGACTAAAGAAGGGTGCCTGATAGTAAACGGAGATGAGCCCCTGCTCCGTTCCCCCATATACTCAGAATATTCGCCCGAGTTTGTTTCGCTTGAGAATGAGAATTCCGATTTTTGCGTAAGGGATATAATCCCTTGCGAAAAAAGCACTGAATTTGACTTTATATACGAAGGAAAAAGATATACAATGAATTCGTCAGGGATAGGCAGACATACCGTTTTGGCGGCTGCATATGCCTGCCTTATAGGCTTTAAGCTTGGTATGACAGAAAAGGAAATAAAGAGAGGTCTTATGAATTATCAATCCGAGAAGATGCGACAAAATATTTATAAAATAGGTAATATAACAATAATTGATGACTGCTATAACGCGTCGCCCGAATCTATGAGAGCCGCGTGCGACGTTCTCTGTGAGCTTGCAAAAAAGAAAAATGCGAGAGCCGTCGCTCTTTTGGGCGATATGAAGGAGTTGGGCGAGGACACGAGGATTATGCACGAAAGCGTCGGAGAATATATGGCAAAAAGCGGACTGTCGCTTTTGTTCACCTACGGGCTTATTGCGGAAAACTATGTGACTGGCGCAAAAAGAGGCGGCATGGACACTGATTTTATATTTACCAATCCCGAAGTAGCCTGCCCCGAAAAAAGCGGCGAATCGCTTATAAAGCACTTAAAGGACGGAGATATACTTCTTATAAAGGCGTCGCGTGCTATGGCAGCCGAAAAAATCATAAATTATTTAAAAGAGCATATAAATTAACTGTAAAACCTAAGGCAGTCAATAAGAAAGGACCTGTTTTTTATGCCTACGATAGCGTATTATATCATTTCATTAGTTTCCGTTTTCATATTAACGGCAGTATCTACAAAACACCTCATTCCCAAGCTCAAGAGCTTGAAAATGGGACAGAAAATCCTCGATATAGGTCCGCGTTGGCACAAATCAAAGGAAAATACGCCGACTATGGGCGGAATTGCTTTCATCTTTTCGCTCACTCTTGTATGCGCTATATTGGGAATAATAGCGTACAGGGAAACGCCGCTTCGCGAAATTCTCTTTATGGTGTTTACGCTTCTTTATGCTATAGCGAACGGAATTACAGGCATAATAGACGATATGGTAAAATTCAAAAAGAAGCAAAACGAGGGCTTGACCAAAACCCAGAAGCTGATTCTTCAGATAGTTTTTTCGGGCGCGTACCTCGCTCTGCTCAGAATATATGAGCTGATAGAAACGAGCTTCTATCTTCCCTTCTTCAACGTATATTTAGAGCTTGGCTTTGCGTACTACTTTTTCGCTATGGTATTATGCGTGGGAATGATAAACTTCGCTAACTTCACCGACGGAATAGACGGTCTTATGTCAACGGTTACAATGATTATCGGCGCGTTTTTTGCTTATGCCGCGTTCAGATACGATTTGCTTCCCTCAGTCATTCTGTCGGGCGCTTTGTCGGGTGTGACACTCGGCTTTCTCGTTTACAACTTTTATCCCGCGAAAATATTTATGGGCGACACAGGCTCACTTTTCCTCGGCGGACTTGCGGTAGGCTTGGCGTTTATGATAAACAATCCCTTAATAATTTTACTTGTGGGAATTATATATCTCTTTGAGGGCGTTTCGGTTGCATTGCAAATATGCTCATTTAAGCTCACACGTAAGCGTATATTCAAAATGGCGCCCATACACCACCACTTTGAAAAATGCGGCTGGAGTGAAATAAAAATTGTCAGCGTATTTTCCCTGATTACACTTCTTGCGTGTATAATTGCCTGCTTCGGTCTTGACTGAAATCGGAAATATTGAAAAAAGGAGGATCTGCTATGGAGCAGAATGAAAATAACAAAAACGAAATAGGCTTCGGCAGGTCCGCGACGGTAACTCAAAACGGAAAAAGGAAGCAAGATGATGCTTTACATACGCAAAAAAAGGTAACGCATAAAAAAAGCGGGACACGCTTTTTTGATGATGTGTCCGTGTCGGAGGCGCTCGGGAACGAAAGCGAGCTTCCAAAAGCTATTAAGCGTATGCCGAAGATTTTTCGACGTATATGGCAGATGCTTTTTGGAGGCACCGACAAAAATACTAAAATAATAATTCCTCGCGATAGCGCGGGAATCGACAGAGTAATGCTTATTATAATATGTGTTCTTATCTGCATAGGCTCTGTTATGGTATTCAGCGCAAGCTACGCGTTCGCGCAAACGAGATATAACGACAGTATGCACTTTTTGAAGAAGCAGATTTTGTTTGTTATAATGGGCTTTATCGCTATGTTTGTGACTTCAATATTTACCCCCGAATTTTATAAAATGATTTCGAGGGGCGTATATATCGTTTCCCTTCTCTTGCTCGTTGCCGTGCTTGTTGTGGGCTTTGCGGGAAACGGCGCGCAAAGGTGGATCAGCATAGGCCCTATATCCTTTCAGCCGTCAGAAATAGCGAAAATGTCGCTCGTTCTCATTCTCGCCTGGTACTTCTCGGTATTCGGTGACAAGGTCATAAATCACAAAAATAAAAAAGCCTCATTCTTCTACGGAATTCTATATCCGTTTTCACTTATAGGAATTACGGCTGTATTGGTTATGCTTGAAAAGCACTTGTCCTGTCTCATAATTCTCGGTTGTATCGGACTTATTATTATGTTTATAGCAGGCTCTGACGGAAAGCTGTTGGGCCTTATTTGTGGGGGCGGACTCATTTCTGTCGGAACTCTGGCTGTCGCTCTCGAATACACTCGCAGACGTCTCGTTATCTGGCTCAATCCTGAAAAATATCCCCTTGACGGAGGTTGGCAAACGCTTGAGGGAATGCTCGCCATCGGCTCAGGCGGCTTGTTCGGTCTCGGACTCGGAAACAGCCGTATGAAGTATAGCTACGTATCTGAGCCCGCGAATGACTTTATTTTTACGATTACCTGCGAGGAGCTTGGCTTTGTAGGCGCTTTTATTATTATCGCGCTTTTCGCTGTATTTATCTGGCGTGGGTACGTCATAGCGCTAAAAAATCAGGACGTGTTCTCACGTCTTACGGCGTTTGGAATTACAACGCAGGTTGCCGTTCAGGTTCTTTTAAATATCGCAGTGGTAACTAACACTATTCCCAATACGGGCATAGCTCTTCCCTTCTTCAGCTACGGAGGAACCTCGCTTGTAATACTCTTCGCAGAAATGGGAATACTTCTTTCGGTTTCCCGAACATCACATCTAAAATACCGTTAAAAAGGAGCTTCTATGCGAATTTTACTTACAGGCGGCGGCACGGCGGGACACGTAAACCCCGCAATAGCTATAGCTCAGATTATAAAGGAAAACGACGCGAATGCCGAAATAGCCTTCGCGGGTACGCCTAAAGGGATAGAAAACCGTCTTGTCGGAAAAGAGGGCTACCCCATTTATCACGCAAATTCTATGGGGATTTCAAGAAGTCTGTCCCCCAAAAATATATACGCGCTCTTCCTTGCGTTTTATTCGCCTATTAAGGCAAAAAAATTCATTAAAGAGTTTAAGCCCGACGTCGTTATAGGTACGGGAGGCTACGTATGCTGGCCTGTTCTTAAGGCGGCTGCTTCACTCGGAATCCCTACAGCCGTACACGAGTCAAACGTAGTTCCCGGTGTCACAGTAAAAATGCTCGAAAAATACGTGGATAAAATTCTGCTCAACTTTGAAGAGACTCGCGATTTTCTTAAGCGCCCCGAAAAGTCGGTTACCGTAGGAAACCCGATGAGAACGGGCTTTACTACGGGAAGCCGCGAGAAAACGAGAGAGAGACTCGGCATAAAGGAAAACGAGAAGCTCATTCTTTCATTTGGCGGAAG
Organism: Eubacteriales bacterium; assembly: GCA_045539995.1. Classification (GTDB taxonomy): domain Bacteria; phylum Bacillota; class Clostridia; order Oscillospirales; family CAG-272; genus UBA1740. The sequence goes on along the minus strand of JAZQGJ010000063.1, from coordinate 34,068 downwards.
TCTTGGCGCAGATGCAATAAACGACGCCTGCATAGAGATGATGAGCGATTACGTAGAGAAAAGCGAACGCGTTTATCATATTCACGCAAGCGGCGAAAGAAACTACGAAAAATGCAAACAAAAATTCGACTCTCTGAATTTACAGAATTCAAAAAGAATAAGGCTCGAAAGATATATTAACGATATGCCATATCTTATGAGCGCGTCTGACGTTGTAATTTGTCGCGCAGGCGCTATGACGCTTTCCGAGCTCGCGCTCACGAAAAAGGCGAGTATTCTTATTCCCTCACCAAACGTTACAAACAATCATCAGTATAAAAATGCAAGGGCGCTCGCAGATAAAAACGCGGCAGTTTTAATAGAGGAAAAAAATCTGTCAGCAGAAATTCTTATACAAAACGTGAAAAGCATTTTGGAAGATAATACGAAAAGCGACGAGCTACAAAAAAACATATCGCTCTTTGCTTTAGAGGACGCAAACCGAAAGGTATATACCGAAATTTTGAAGCTCATAAAGAAATAAAAAGAAGGAAATAAACTGAAAGGAAATAAAAAATGCGGCAGAATGACACGAATGCGGAACGTAATAAGGTAATAAATGGCGCTTCATCTCGCACGGGCGCTGCCGCAGGGCAGAAAAACGGCAAAAAAAACTCTGACGCCTTTCACCCCGCCGCTGTAAAAAACTCAAAAGCGGCTGATAAGGCACGGCAGAACGGTTTTTCTTCGCCTCGTCCTGTTTCTGAGGAATTAAAAAAGCCGAGCCCCCTTCAAACTAAAAGCGAAGCGAAAAATGAGAGCGTAGAAAAGAAAGGAAGAAACGGCGATTATCATATCCCTTCCCCTTTTACAGGACTGCTTCTGGCTATAATTATAATAATAGCTCTCGTCTCGCTTATAGCTATGATATCTCAAAGCACAAAAATAGAGAGGATATCCATTGAAAGCGAGGACGTTGGCTACAATGAAGAAATCCTTAAAATCTGCGAAAGCCTTGCGGGAAAATCTTATATAGGATTAGACAGCGCAGAAGTAGAAAAATCAATACTTGCCCTTTCTCCACTCATATCCGATTGTAAGCTTTCGGGTAAATTTCCAAGAGCTCTTACTGTGAGCATAGTTTATGAAAACCCCACGTACTATACCTGCACGGAAGATACGTTTTACGCATTAAGCGCGGAACTGAAAATTCTCGGCAAGGGCAATTTAGAAGAGATTGACCTTTCTTCAGTTGATTCTTTGATAAAGCTTTATCTGCCGAGCTTTAAAATACAGGAAATAGGCAAAAAAATAGAGTTTTCAGTAGGAGAAGGCTACATTTTCAAGCTTTGCGAGAAGCTCTCCGAATATGAAGGACTCGGAAAAATTTCCTCGGCAGATTTAAGAAACACTCAAAATATAAGCTTTATTTTCGAAGATAGCTTCAGGTGCGATTTAGGAAGCTCTGACGACATTGACGTAAAGCTTACAGCCGCCGAAAATATTTTTGAAAACAGATTGCAGTCTTTAATAAACAGCGGCAGAACTGCCGTTATAAACGTTAGTAATCCCAATTCGGCAAGTGTCAGAACCGACGTATCACTCGAAAAAGAGGAGTAATTTATCGCTTTTTTTCGGCTTTACGTAAAATACCTCAAAAAATATGTTAACAAATAGTTAATTTTATAAAAAATACTTGAAAAAAAACCTCCAAAAATGTATCATATATATAGTAGTTTTCAGAGCTTGATTTCGGTATTACTGATTTAGAATGTAAACCTTTATTTTCCCGATTTCTTGCATTTTTAGCTCAAATAACGTGATAAAAAATTAAGCAGAGCTTGGACAAGCATCCGAGCTTATCTGTTAGTTGGAGGTATAATATGGATTTCAATTTTCAAGTGGAAGAACCCGTAAACAACGTTAACATTAAGGTTATCGGTGTCGGCGGAGGCGGAAACAATGCGGTAAATCGCATGATTTTCAGCAATATCAGAGGCGTTGAATTTATTGCTATCAATACTGATATTCAGGCTCTTGAGGGCTCAAGCGCTTCAAAGAAGCTTATAATAGGCAATAAGCTCACAAAGGGTCACGGCGCAGGCGCATTCCCCGAAACAGGAAAAAAGGCGGCTGAGGAAAGCCTCGATGAAATAAAAGAGCTTATCGGCGATGCTGATATGGTATTTATTACAGCAGGTATGGGTGGCGGAACAGGTACAGGCGCTGCTCCCGTAGTTGCCAAGGTTGCTCGCGATATGGGCGTTCTTACGGTTGCTATCGTTACTAAGCCCTTTAGCTTTGAGGGCAGAAAGAGAATGCTTCAGGCTGAGGAAGGTATTAAGGTACTTAAGGAATATGCCGACTCGCTTATTATAATCCCCAACGACAGATTAAAACATATATCCGACGGACACCTGACAATGGTCAAGGCGTTTGAAATGGCAGACGACGTACTCCGCAAGGGCGTACAGAGCGTGTCCGAATTGGTTAACATTCCTTCATTCATCAACCTTGACTTTGCCGACGTTACCTCGGTTATGACTGAGGCAGGTCTGGCTCATATGGGTATCGGAACTGCTACAGGACAGGACAAGGCTCAGCTTGCTGCCAAGGCGGCTATCTCCTCTCCCCTTCTTGAGACCTCTATCGAGGGCGCTACGGGTATCCTCGTAAGCATTACCGCTTCCCCCGACATCAGCCTTGATGATATTACGCTTGCATCCGATCTTATCGCAGAGGAGGCTCATCCCGATGCTAACATAATATGGGGCGCAGCATTTGATCCCGAGCTTGATGACGAGATGCGCATTACTGTAATTGCTACAGGCTTTGAAAGCGGAAAGAAGCGCGACTCCGAATCCGAGATTGCTACTCCCGTTGCGGAGACAAAGGAGCCTCAGTTTACAGAGTCTCCCACTCAGAGAAGCAAAGCTTCAAGCGACGATCTCTTCGACGAGACTCTTTCCACAATATTGAGCAAGAACAGAACACCACGAAGATTTTAATCTTTACATAGAATGTTATAAATAAAATTAGCGCAAATATAAAAGCAGTTACGGAGTAAATCCGTAACTGCTTTTTTGTATAACGAAAAGAGACGCTATCCAAAATAACGTCTCTTTTTGTTTGCGGTTATGCCTGAATGTGAAGCCCCATTTATGCTTTTCTTCTTTGAGCTTCCGCCTTCAGACGAGTGGGGGTGTCGAGTATCGTTTTACGCAGGCGTATATTTTTCGGAGTTACCTCGATAAGCTCGTCCTCAGCAATAAACTCAATGGCCTCCTCCAAGCTCATGTTTTTCGGTGTGATAAGAGTCAGCGCCTCGTCAGCGCCCTTAGAGCGAACTGCTGTTAAATGCTTTTTCTTGCATACGTTTACGCTTATATCTCCCTGCTTGGGGTTCTCGCCTACTATCATTCCCTCATATACAGAAACGGCAGGTCCGACAAACAAAGGACCTCTGTCCTGCGTATAATAAAGACCGTAGCTCGTCGTTTCTCCCGTTTCGCTTGCGACAAGCGAGCCTGTAAAGCGAACGTTTATATCTCCCTTATAGGGGGCGTAGCCTTCAAAAATAGTATTGAGTATTCCCTCTCCTCTTGTATCGGTCATAAATTCACTTCTGTAGCCGAAAAGGCAGCGTGTGGGAATGAGATAGAAAAGTCTCTGTCTTGAGCCACGTAGCTGCATATCGAGAAGCTCGCCCTTTCTCGCGCCCAGCTTTTCCATTACAGAGCCCATATATTCCTCAGGAACGTCTATTTCAACGCGCTCGATAGGCTCGTGCTTTACTCCGTCTATATCCTTAAAGAGAACGCGAGGAGTTGAACAGGCAAGCTCATAGCCCTCTCTGCGCATAGTTTCGATGAGGATAGAAAGATGCATTTCTCCTCTGCCCGCTACTTTAAAGCTCTCGGTTGTATCTCCGTCTGTTACACGCAAGGAGACGTCCTTCAGAAGCTCTTTGTAGAGTCTCTCACGTAGGTGACGGCTCGTAACGTATTTTCCCTCTCTGCCTGCAAAGGGGCTATCGTTTACCGAGAAGGTCATTTCCATAGTCGGCTCGCTCACCTTGACAAATTCAAGAGGCTCTATCGCTGTAAGAGAGGTCACTGTGTCGCCTATATTTATATCTTCAGCGCCCGAGAAGCATACTATATCTCCTACCTTTGCTTCATCGACCTTAACACGATTAAGACCGTCAAACTGATATATAGATACTATCTTGGCGCGCTTATGCGCTCCCTGCGAATGATAATTAGATATTGCTATCTCCTGATTAGTTTTAAGAGCACCTCTCTCTATGCGTCCTATACCTATTCTTCCGACGTAATCGTTATAGTCGATAGCGGAAACAAGAAGCTGAAGATCGGTTTCCTCTCCCTCAGGGCAAGGAATGTAATCAAGAATAGTGTCGAAAAGGGGCTTAAGGTCAGTTCCCTTTTCGTAAGGAGAAAGAGACGCCGTACCTGCTCTGCCCGAGCAGAAAAGCATAGGAGAGTCAAGCTGCTCGTCGGTTGCGTTCAAATCCATAAGCAGCTCAAGGACCTCCTCTTCAACCTCTTCAAGTCTTGCGTCGGGACGGTCTATCTTGTTAACAACAACAATGACTCTGTGATTAAGAGAAAGCGCCTTCTCTAAAACGAAGCGCGTCTGGGGCATAGGGCCCTCTGCCGCGTCAACCAAAAGGATAACTCCGTTAACCATTTTGAGTATTCGCTCAACCTCTCCGCCGAAGTCTGCGTGACCTGGGGTATCTACTATATTTATTTTTACGTCGCCGTAATGGACCGCAGTATTTTTTGCAAGGATAGTAATTCCTCGCTCCTTTTCTATTGCGTTATTGTCCATTACTCTTTCTTCTGTCACCTGATTTTCACGGTATACACCACCCTGTCTAAGCATTTCATCAACAAGCGTGGTCTTTCCGTGGTCTACGTGCGCTATAATAGCGACGTTTCTTAAGTCCGTACGTTTCAAATTATTTACCTCTTATATATAAATTAACTTAAATATTATATCACATTTTTTGACAAATACAATAGCTTTCGAAAAAATATTTACATATTTTTTAATAAAAGTCTCACCTAAGTGGTTCAAATATCCGATACATATAAAAAACTCGCCGCAAGTCTCGAAAAGACAAACGGCGAGGTAAAAACGGTAGCTCAAAGACGAAGCGAGAGTAGGACAATCACTTGAAATTGATGATACCAAATATCAAGGCTCGAAAAATCAAGATGCGGTAAACAAGACAATTGAAAATGCTCGCAAAGCGGGACTGAATAATACTAATCGTACACGAGATTTGTTTGACTTAGCTGTAAAAGCTTCTGCTGATAAAGGCTTAGTATTTGATTTTGCAGATAATGAAACATTAAAGGCAACTGTAGAAAAACAGTTGAGTGATAGAATCGAACAGCTTGCTAATATCCCTACTCCTCAGCGCACAGAAGCGCAGAGTCAGGAATTAAAGAACTTAAGCGAAAAGTTAACAAAAGTCCAAAGCGGAAAAATTACTGTTGACGGTAACATTACTAACAATGGCATTACTTTAAACCTCAATTCAGAAAGAGCTTTAAATACTATTGTCGGACACGAAGTAACGCATAGCTTAGAGGGAACAGAACACTACAAGAAGCTACAGGATGCAATATTTGAGTATGCGAAAACAAAAAAAGAGTATCAAACAAGGCTTAACGCTTTAAAAGAAAGATACAAGGGTATTGAAACAACCGACGAGGCTATTTTAGAAGAGCTTACGTCAGATTTAGTAGGCGACTACCTTTTCAATGACTATAATTTTGTCTTAAATTTGGCTGCAAATCACAGAAACGTGTTCCAAAAGATTTTTGACGAAATTAAGTATTTGTGTAAGATTGCCACAGCAGGTAGCAAAGAATTAAGAGCGCTTGAAAGGGTAAAACATAATTTCGAAAAGGCGTATCGGGAAACCTCTGACGTAACTGAGGCGAGAAAAAATGCTTTCAGTATTGACGAAAAGGGCGAAAAATGGTATAATGAAACAAATAGAAACACCACTAAAAAAGGAGCAAATGATGGTAGAGAAGAAACAAACGGAAATAAAAACCTCTACAGCAGAGGATCAGATAAAGAGGCACTGCTGGGGAACGATAATAGATGGCGAAGTATTTCCTTTTCCGATGTCCACGGAAGAACACGACGCATATCTGAAGTCCTTACAAAGCAAAAAGACAAAGAAAAAATAAATTCCCTCGCTGAAGATATTTATCAGAGACCAAGAACAGAAACGCAGGATATTCTTGTTTGGCATGCAAAAAAAGAAGATATCAATTTGTTTTTTTTAAAAATGCGTTCTGATGAAGCAAACGAATTTATTGTTGATGATAATAATCTGTTTATACCCGAAAACACAACCGAGACAAGTTTTGTAGACATTCTTGACACAATTAAACCGATAGAACGCAATGTTGATGAGAATAAAATCGCCCATATTTCCGAGGAAAGAAGAGATAAATTTCTTAGTTTGTTCCCAGATGCATATATAACGAGAATTCCGATACAACAGTTTTTAGATATGACAACCGAGAGCAATGTAGTCCAAAGACAAATTTACTCCGCATCAAGCAAAATTTCTCAAACCGTTCCTGTAGAAAACATTAAGAACACTTCTGGCGAATACATGTATCTGAAAGTAGACGTAAAAAACGGAGAGGTTATATCTCACGAGGGGCGGCATAGAATGACGGCACTTTTAAATGCCGGAAATGCTTATGCTGATATTTTTGTGATTTCTGATAATGCAAGGAACGAAAGTTATAAAAACCTTGTAGTAAAAGGGCAGTTCAACGAAAAAAAGCATACGATTAGCCTTATAAAAGCTAAAAGTGAACGTTTTGCTACGGCGATAGATAATATGTTTTGGCGTGATGATGGCAATATCCGCTATGCTTTGTCTGACTCTTCCAATGACAACAACGGCGATAAGGGATATAATTACACTAAAGGACAGTATGAACAATTCGGCTGGGCGAGAGAGGCTAATGCTTTATCGAAAAACGAGCTTGACGATTTATATTCTAAGATACAGGCGCGGTATACGCTTCGCACTTTTAAGAGGTCATCGAAAGGCGAGGCTATCATCAAGGTAAACAATGAGCCACATACTAAGCTTGGCGTAAATAATGTATTTGTTTTCGTTAAAGGCACTAAAAACAACTTTAAGATTTCGAGAGTTGTAAGATTTGATGCCCAAACGGAAGTAGAAATGGAAATATATGAGGAGGCTATTTATGAAAGAGGGACGTGGTCGGATTCTTATTTGCCGTACTTTGAACAAGAAGGTTTCGCAAAAGAATACCGTAGAGAAGATACTAAATCATTTGAGCAGTATCAGCAAGAAGTACGGAGGAGAAGCAGCGGACAAGAGAGCCGAGGAGCTGATCAAGATAATCGAGGATCCGAAGAATACGGAAGCGGACATTCTCAAGCACTTGGAGAAAATGGAGAAACAAATGTAAGATACGCCCTGTCGGACGAGGACGGAGACGTGCATAATCATAACAAAGGAAGTGATAAAAATGGAGAAGAAGCTGATCAAGGAAGAACAAAGTCAGCAAATAATGGAAGCTATAAAGAGAAATCAAGAGAGAATAGCAACAGATCCCGAATACAAAAAAGAATGGGAGAAGCACAAGGCGGAGTTCGAGAAAATAGCTCTGCTGAACGACAGCATAGAGGATTAAAGAATACAGAATGGCTTTATAATGAAAATAATTATATAGTTCCTGACGAATCGTCGGAATTGTATAAAGCTCAAAATACCATTAAAAATCTTTATGGTGTAGAATGCTATGTTGTTAAAAAATCTGCTTGGAATAGAAAAAATCCAGCCTGTGCCGGTTTTGGAAAAATATACATTTCTGAGAATATTGACAAAGACACTCTCCGTACAGTTGTAGCACACGAAACAACTCATGTAATGAAGCAACAAAGATTTAAACCATATCTAGAGTTTATCTCTCATACGATTGATATGTTAAACATGAGTTCAAAAGAATGCGATAAACTTTTCGCCCTCATTTCAAATCACATAAATGTTGATGTTTTTAATATGAGCGACGAACAGGTCATTCGTTTCTACGATGAATTAAATGCGGTCGTTTATGGTTTTGAAAACGGACAGATTTTTGACAATCCTAATTTTGACTTTAATTGGATAAAGGACGCCTTCTATGATTTTGATGCTTATATTAATGAATTATCAAAAATACACGAGCAGTTTAAGTCACGCTTAACTAACAATAAAATAAAAGAAACGCGTAATTTTGAAGATTATTCTAATTTAGACTCTGTTTTATCACTCGATTTCGACTCTGCTTCGGGAATGGTGCATACTGTCACGAAGAAAACCGCAAAGGAAACGATAGTAGATGGCGCTACTGCGATGAAGAACGGTGTAATACCTGCCGTTATTGCTACACAGATACAGTTTACTAATCAACAAGCGGGTATCGAATACGCGGGCAAAAAAATGGGCGTAAAGGATATCGAAAAGTGGACGAACAATGTGCGGGCATCGAGAGCTCAGGCTCAGGAAATGATCGGCGGCGAGCGTTTTACTATTCGCAACGGGAAAATCGTAAACGAGGGCGACGGTTTAGGTAAAATTCTTCAACCGATAAAGGCAAAGGGCAAGGACTACGAGCGAGCGTTTTACGCTTCTTGTTACCACGCGCACAACATAGACCGTATGTCGCTCGAAAAGAGGTCTATCGAGAGAAACGAGCAAAACAAGCAAAAGCTGAAGGAAATCGAGAATGACATTGGTAAGCTAAAGCGAGATATCGACGTCAATAACGCTCTGCTTGAGAAGCTTAAGGACGCTGATAATGTAGATTCGAGAATTGAAGCAACACGTATACGTGAAAAGTTAAAGTCATTAAAGGCGGAACACAATGCGCTGAATAAGGCGACAAAAAAGCTAAAAAAGACGATTGACGAATTCGTTCCAGAGGCGAACAAGTCGGTATTGGCAAAGGATGTCAACGGCGAGAGGATAGCGCTCACGGCGGAAGAAAGCCAAGCGATATTGGAAGAATACGATAAACGATATCCTGAGTTCAAGAAATACCGCCAAGAAGCTGTAAAAAAACAAACAAGCTATGACACACAAAGAGTCCTTTAAGGTACTTTCGGCGCTTTGTACAGTTTTTTTCAGAAAAAAGTAGGTAACTTTTTCATTTTTTTTGCTAAAAAATAAAAATACCTCTTGCATTTATTGAAAATATGTGTTATAATATCATTCGTCAATTTATGATGTAAATAAAATATATAAATATCATTGCATCGTTTAGGAGGTGTCAGGTAATGGCAAAGTGTTCTATCTGCGGTAAAAGCGTTGTTTTCGGAAACACCGTTTCTCACTCACACCGTAAAACCAACAGAACTTGGAAGCCTAACATTCGTAGAGTAAAAGCGGTTGTTAACGGCTCTAACAAGACAGTTAACGTATGTTCCCGTTGTCTGCGTTCAGGCAAGGTTGAGCGTGCGTAACAAATAAAAAACCGCCTTTTGTATTGGCGGTTTTTTATTTTGAATTCTACTTACGGAGGCTTTTATGAATATAGCGCTGACAGACGAAAGAATGAGCGAAAAATGCAAGGCGGCTTTGGAAAAGCACGGTTTTTTCGTTATAGCTATGCCTCCGTTTGATGCTTTTGAGACGGCGGTGCAATCTCACCCTGATATGCTGCTCTTTTATTTAAACGGAAGACTTTTCGTACACGAGCAGTACAGAGCTATAGCAAGTAAAGAGCTTTCTCTTCTGACTCAATTGAAGCCCGATATAAAAACAGTGCTTACCTACGATAAAGTAAACGAGGTCTATCCTGACGATATTATCTTCAATGCTGCAATTGTCGGAAAGCATTTATTCGGACGTCTTAAGTATATTTCCCCGACTGTCTTAAGGTATGCCGAAAGCACGGGTATTTCCCTGCATAATATAAAGCAGGGCTACAGCGCCTGCTCATGCTGCGCCGTTGACTCTCGCAGTATTATAACCTCGGACAAGTCCCTTTCGAGAGCGGCAGAGACGGCTGGGCTTTCCGTTCTGCTTATCGAAGAAGGTCACATATCGCTTCCCTGCCACGAATACGGCTTTATCGGCGGCGCGTGCGGTCTTTTTAATAACACCTTATATTTTATAGGGGATATAAATTCTCACCCGAACGCAAAAGAAATTGTAGCGTTTGCCGCCGAGCGCGGTGTAAATACAGTATCTCTTTCAGACGAACCTCTCGCAGATTGCGGCAAGATTATATTCATTTGATTACGTCTGATTTTCGCTTTGCATATTTCCCTTTTCATTACTGAAAATGCCCTTTACGGTAACGGCGGCTACAGGGGCGAGTATCATTCCCGTAACGCCGAAAAGCGAAAGCCCCAGATACATTGAAAAGAGCGTCAAGAGAGGATGAATTCCAAAATTCGCGCCTATTATTTTAGGCTCTGTCACCTGACGGACTATGGCGATTACAACGCATAAAACGATGAGCCCTATGGCGAGCTTGTAGTTACCCCTGACAAGCTCGAATATTCCCCAAGGGACAAGCAACGCTCCGACTCCAAGCACAGGCAGAAAATCTATCAGCGCGAAGAGCGCGGATAAAATCAAGGCGTATTTTATTTTCAATATCCAAAAGCCCAAAAGAAGCATTGAAAAGGTAATGAGCATAATAAGGAAATAGGCTCTTAAATACTTTAAGGTCGTGCCTAAAAGCAGATTTTTGAGATTTTTTCCTCGCGTCTGCCACTTTAAAGGAAAAATTGAAAGCACCTGACTATTGACCTCTTTTAAGTCCATACTGAAATAGAATGCCGAAATGACGGAAACGATTGTAAAAATCACAGCCTTCGGAAAGGTTACCAAAAGTCTGCCGAGCATCTTGGGAATAGCGCCGAGAAGCTCGCTTGTGGTGTTTTCTATAAAGGATTTTATATATTCGTCTGCGCCAAAAAAGACTCCCGTTTCAGAATCGTATCTGCCGAAAAAGTCGAGCTTTTCTCTTATCCCTTGAATATATTCCTCTGCCCTTTCGAAGCTGTCGCTTATTACGTACGGATTTTCTTCAAGATAGGTGACAAAGTCTCTTATCTCCCGTACAATCTGACTAACTATCACGAATATCAGGCTGCCTAAAAGAAACATGGCTAAAAAGACTAAAATGAAATTCAAGAGCTTTTTTGAAATTCCTGTTTTGTGATAGAGATATTCAGTCACGGGTCTTACGGCGAAGGCGATTCCCCAGGAAATAATAAAGGGCAAAAGCGCCCAGAGCACGTATTTTAATGAGATATAGCCGACAAAGAGCACACCGACGATACATATAATTATAGAGGCGTATCTGACGAAATCTATTTTTTTGAAGCTCATATTTCCCTCTGTGTATTTTTTCTTAATTCTTACAAATATTATATTCAATTCTACATACAAATATTTAAAGGAGATTTAAAAATGGTAGTTATCGAAATGGAAAACGGCGGAAAAATAAAGCTTGAGCTGTATCCCGAAATAGCGCCCAAGACTGTCGCCAACTTTGAAAAGTTAGTCAGAAGCGGCTTTTATGACGGACTCACCTTTCACCGTATTATTCCTAACTTTATGATTCAGGGCGGAGACCCTCTCGGAAACGGAATGGGTGGCTCGGACGAAAGAATTGTCGGCGAATTTGCGCTCAACGGATTTAAAAATGACCTTAAGCACGAGAGAGGCGTAATTTCAATGGCTCGCTCACAGATGCCAAACTCGGCTTCCTCTCAGTTCTTTATTATGCACGCGGACGCGCCTCATCTTGACGGCTCTTATGCCGCATTCGGACGTGTTACGGAGGGAATTGAAGTCGTTGACGAAATTGCCGCAGTACCTACAGATTTTTCCGACAGACCTCGCGTTGACGTAAAAATCAAAAAAATGACTATAGAGGACTGATTAACCTCATCCACCACTTCGTGGTCTACCCCACAAGGGGCACAAGTACCCACAAGGGGTACAAGCACCTTCAGCTCTGCACGCCTTCGGCGCCCACAGGGAAAGGCGAAAAAACCTCATCCACCACTTCGTGGTCTACACCACAAGGGGTACAAGCACCCACAAGGGGTACAAGCCCCTTCAGCTCTGCACGCCTTCGGCGCCCACAGGGGAAGGCAAAAAAATCCGTTCTTCGCATAACGCAAGGAACGGATTTTTTTACTGAATATAAAATTTTAATAGAAGAATTCAAATTCAAAGTCGTAAATGTTGACGGTATCTCCGTCCTTTACGCCTTTTTCCTTTAATAGCTCGATTACGCCGTTTTTCTGTAGCGAGCGCTGGAAAAAGTTAAGCGAATCGTAGTTGTCGAAGTTTATTTGTCCCATAAGGTTTAAAAGCCATTCGCCCTCAACGAAATAGGTATCGTTCTCTCTTCTGACCTTGGTGTCTGCCGTCGTATTCGCACGGAACGCGCTCTGCTCAAATTCGGTGATTTCAGGCTCATATACGGTCACTTCGGGAAGGTCTTCAAGCTCTCGCCTGATTTCTTCTATCAAGCAGTCAAGCCCCTTACCCGTCGCCGCCGAAACGTAAATCGGTTTAGCGCCAAAGTTGTCACAGACGTATTTTTCAAACTCCGAATAATCGTGGTCGGGGGGCAAAATATCACACTTATTGGCTACGATAATCTGAGGCCTTTCGGCAAGAGTGGCGCTGTAGCTCTCAAGCTCGGCATTTATTTTTTCAATATCCTCCGTAGCTATTCTGCCCTCGCTTTCGGAAACGTCGACTACGTGTATGAGCAGGCGGCATCTGTCAACGTGACGTAAGAACTCGTGTCCGAGACCGAGCCCCTCCGACGCGCCCTCGATAAGTCCCGGGATGTCTGCCGCTACAAAGCCCTTTCCGTCTCCTAACGGAACGACTCCCAAATTAGGTGAGAGAGTTGTAAAATGGTAATCGGCTATTTTAGGCTTAGCCGCTGAAATGCGCGAAAGAATAGAAGATTTTCCTACGTTCGGGAAGCCTATCAAGCCGACGTCGGCTATCATCTTAAGCTCGAGCAGTACTTCCTTTTCCTCGCCTCTCGTTCCGTTCTTCGCAAATCTCGGTATCTGACGTGTCGGAGTCGCGAAATGTCGGTTACCCCAGCCGCCTCGTCCGCCCTTGCAAATTACGTATTCTCTGTCGGACGCCATATCGAATATTATCTTCCCTGTTTCGGGGTCCTTCAAAAGCGTTCCGGGAGGCAATAGAATTACGGTGTCCTGTCCGTTCTTGCCGTGACACTTTCCGCCCTTTCCGTTTTCTCCGTTTTCGGCTATAAACTTTCTTTTATAACGGAAGGCAAGCAGGGTATTCGAGCCCTTATCCACCTTGAAAATTATGTTGCCGCCCCGTCCTCCGTCACCGCCGTCGGGACCGCCTGCAGATACATATTTTTCTCGGTGAAAGGCTATGGCTCCGTTTCCGCCGTCTCCTGCCTTTAAATAAATTTTAATATTATCTACAAACATAAAATTCCTTTCACTTACACTTAGAAAAAGTCGGTTTATTTATCGTTTTCATCTCCGCGCTGTCTGACTATTATTCTTATAGGAGTACCCTTGAAGCCAAAGACCTCTCTTATACAGTTTTCAATATAGCGCTGATACGAAAAATGGAAAAGCTCGGCATTGTTGCAGAATATAACGAACGAGGGCGGCGCGACGGACGCCTGTGTCATATAATACAATTTAAGATGCTTACCCTTGTCTGACGGGGGCTGATGCCTTGCTGTCGCGTCATTCAATAGGTCGTTTAATATACCTGTGGTTATACGGCGCTTGGACTCCTCAAAAACGGTATTTATAAGAGTATATATATTGTTTATTCTCTGTCCTGTTAAAGCTGACACATAAACTATGGGCGCATAGGTCATATAGCTTAGCGCCGTTCTTATCCTATTATCGAAGTCTCTTACCGTATTGTTATCCTTTTCAATAAGGTCCCATTTATTGACTATAATTATCGACGCCTTTCCTGCCTCGTGAGCAATACCCGCTATACGCTCGTCCTGCTCTGTAATGCCCTCCTGCGCGTCAATCATTATAAGGCAAACGTCGGCGCGTTCTACCGCCATATGAGCGCGCAAAACGCTGAACTTTTCGAGCTTGTCCTCTATCTTGCTCTGACGGCGTATTCCCGCCGTATCTATAAAATTATATTTTCCGGAATCGTTTGTTACTATAGAATCGACAGCGTCCCTTGTAGTTCCCGGTATATTGGAAACTATATGTCGGTTTTCCCCGAGCATTTTATTTATTATAGAGGATTTTCCCGCATTGGGCTTTCCTATTACGGCGACGTTTATCATACCGTCGTCGTCATCCTGCCCGTCGAAATGGGGCGCTTCCTCTAATATTGCGTCAAGCAGCTCGCCCGTTCCGCTTCCGTGAAGTGAGGAAAGGGGTATCGGCTCGCGTTCAAATCCAAGCTCATAAAACTCATAAAACTCGGCAGGAACCTGTCCTACTCTATCCGACTTGTTTACACAGAGGATTATCGGCTTTCCGCTTTTCTTAAGCATTACGGCGATATCCCTGTCGTCGGCTAAAAGTCCTGTTCTTATATCGCAGAGGAATATTATAACGTCGGCAGAGGAAATGGCGATTTCAGCCTGTGTCCTCATCTGAGACAAAATCACGTCGTCGGTCTTTGTTTCTATTCCGCCTGTGTCAATTAAAATGAATTTTTTTCCGCACCATTCGCCCTCGCCGTAAATTCTGTCTCTTGTAACTCCGGGCGTGTCCTCGACAATAGAACGGCGCTCGCCTATGATTTTATTAAAAAGGGTACTCTTTCCTACGTTAGGACGTCCCACTATTGCAACAATAGGCTTACTCATATTTTGCACCTCACTCTCTCTGTAGTATTGCGGATATTAAAGCATATCCATCGTTTTCATTAGGTATTATTTTCACGTTGAGCTTCTCGGAAAGCTCGTCAAGGCTCATTCCACAAAGGAACAGGTCTCGGTCATATCTTAACGCATTCGCTGGGATTATAAGACGCTCGCCAAGCTCTTTGTCCTTTAACTGCTCGTACAGGTCCTTACCTGTCAATAGTCCCGCGACAGTAATATGCTCTCCGAAAAAGTTGTTTTTGATTGCGTAAACGGAAATTTTCAGACGGGGAAATAGCCTCTGCAGTTGCTCGCACATATCCTTTATATGCTCGTACGCGGCGTATCCCGTAGCTATTGAAACGCATAACGAGTAGTCGTCAGTAAGTTCACCGTGCTTTTTCATTTCCGAAAGCTCGAAATCGAACTCCGAGCGCAAGGAACGAAGCATACCGACACCGTTCTCTATCTGATGATATTCCTCGTAATAGTCCTCGTCGGGAATGTCGAGTCCCGCTTTTATATAAAACTCGTCTGATGCGTAGAAAAGGCGCGTCCCGTGCTTTTCTTTAAAGCTCGTGGCAAAAGCGTCTATCTGGGAAATAACAGACGCGCATTCCTCGGAAGAAAATGGGGAAAGCGGATAAAGCCCGTCTCTGAAATCGGTAAGCCCCGCAGGCACAACCGACATGCTTTCAAGCGCGGGATATAAGCGTGATAGGTCCTTCATAGTCCTGTCAAGCTCGTCTCTATCGTTTACGCCTCGGCAGAGCACGATTTGTCCGTGCATTTTTATGTCGGAGTCAGCTAATCTGTCAAGATATGAAAGAACCTCGCCTGCGCGCTTGTTCTTCATCATTTTGACTCTCAATTCGGGGTTTGTCGTATGAATTGAGACGTTTATGGGAGAAAAGCGCATCTTGATTATACGGTCTATATCCTTGTCCTGTAAATTAGTAAGGGTTATATAGTTTCCGTGCAAGAAGGAAAGCCTTGAATCGTCATCCTTAAAATAGAGAGTTTCACGCATACCCTTCGGTAGCTGGTCTATAAAACAAAAAATACACTTATTTTTACAGGACTGCTTCTTATCCATAAGAGGAGTTTCAAAATCAAGCCCTATATCGTCATAGGTGTCCTTTCGTATTTTTACGGAAAAGGGCTTTTCGCCTCGCATAAGAGAAATTTCTATTTTCTTCTCTGTAAGATAAAAACGGTAATCCAAAACGTCGTTAATATCATTTCCGTTTATGGCGACTAAAATATCGTCTTTTTTTATACCGCTTTTAGCTGCGAGCGAATTCTTCTCCACTCCGACAATTTTTACCATACTGTCTCCCGATACTCCAAAAACTTTTTTCGTCTGTATTTTCGAAAAAAACACTACTCAAAATATTATAGCACAGTTTATTACGAAATGCAAATATTTTTGAATTTTTATTCACTTCTATCGCAAAAAAGGCTGCGAATTTATTAAAATCCGCAGCCTCTTTTCCTTATGTCTCCATAAGCGCCCTTTAATCGGCATTATGCCATATTGAAGCGAGCGCCTTTTCAAGTGTGTCGCCTATTTTCTTCGCCATTACCACAAATCCGTAATCATTGGGGTGAATATCGTCCACCGTTGTAGAGTTGTCGTCCGACGCCTCGCGCATCATTTCGCAGCCGTCTATAAAGTAAACGTTTTTGTCTCCGCTATTCAAAGCGTCTAAATAGGTATTCTTTATAACTACACGGCGTTTTTCATAGTCCTCACTAAGTGACGCATTCGGAAACGTAAGCATAATAATAGGCAATTCGGGATTTCTCTCTCTTATAATGTCGAACATACGCTTATGCGTTTTTTGCAAATACTCTGCGTCATCAGCATTCGCGTCATAGTCATACACGAAAGCGCTCATATCAAGACTTCTTATATATTCAGCCATTTCCCTTTCGCCTTTCGCGTTGCTTGCAAAGCCTAAGTTGATATAATCACAGTCAAGACGTCTTGAAATTGCCTCCTCATAAGCAATTCCCGAACGGGAAGCAAAGCCGCCTTGCGTGATTGATGAGCCGTAGTAAACGACAGGCTTTTCATGCTTATACGGGGGCGGCGCGCTGACCGATGCGCCCTTGTCGAGTCCTATCACAAGAGAGGAAACGTCGCTATAGAGAGGGAAATTTATATGTATTTCCTTTTCGTCATTGTTTTTTGTATTTACTACCCCACTATAGCCGTCCTTCATATCATATGGCGGAATAAAGGTTTTAAAGTATTTATTGTTTACGTATACGTCAAAGCCTGCGCTTCCTGTCAGAGCAAAGTGCGGCCATTTGCATATGGTCGGCATTTTTGCAAAAATTGCAATCCTTGACGAATTAGTTTTAAATCTCACTCTTCCGCCTGCCGTGTTCGTATGAATTCTCTTGACGCCCTCGCTCACCTTTTCTGCTATTTCACGCGGCATTCTTCTGAACGTGTCATTTTCATTTTCAGGACGGATAAGACCGTGTATTTTAAAGGGCTCTTCTGTTATATCGTAAAAATTCAAGCCCTCGATATCGAAAACAATATTTTTAAAAAATTCCCTGTCAAATTCTTTTATTTTTGCCATGATAAAATCTCCTGTCAAGCTTTAAATTGCGCTTTTTGCATTTCATAGAAAATTGCGTTTTACTCTACGCTGCTTTTATATCATTCCCTCTTGCATCTTGCAGCCGCCTAAAATATGAAAATGCAAATGCTTTACCGTCTGACAAGCGTCCTCGCCGCAGTTGGATATAAGTCTGTAGCCGTTTGTTATTCCTGCCTCTCTTGCTATTTCGGGAATTTTCTCAAATATCCTTTTTATAACGTCGCTGTTTTCCGAATTTACGGCATCAAGACAGCAGATATGCGTTTTCGGAATTACAAGCACGTGAACGGGTGCTTGAGGATTTACGTCGTGAAACGAAAGAATTTCATCGTCCTCATATACCTTTTTTGAAGGGATTTTCCCTTCCGCTATCATACAAAAAATACAATCCATTTTATTTCTCCTCACAATTCTTTATTATTTAATTACAGTATAGCCCTCGTCGGTTATCGCTCTTTCAAGCGCTTCTACGGGGATATCCTTTGCTAAAGTAATTATAACGTTTCCCTTTTCGTGACTTGCCTCGGCAAGAGAAACTCCGTCGATAGCCTCTAAAGCGCGCTTTACGTGGGCTTCACAGTGCGCACACATCATGCCTTCTACCTTAATTTCGATTTTCATAACTTTCCTTCCTTTACTGTTTATTTTTTTACTATTTTCGTTTTCCGTATTTGCGTCCGACTTTATTTTTGCCAGATTCAGTCTCAAGGCGTTCGAGACGACACAAATGCTTGAAAGGCTCATCGCCATGGCGCCGAATACGGGATTCATTTCCCAGCCGTTTATAAATATCCAGGCGCCTGCGGCAAGCGGTATGCCTATTATATTATATATGAATGCCCAGAACAAGTTTTCTTTTATGTTTCTGAGCGTAGCGCGAGCGAGTCTTATTGCGGCGCATAGGTCCAAGAGCGAATTTTTCATAAGAACAACGTCGGCAGAATCTATCGCCACGTCGGTGCCTGCGCCTATAGCAATGCCTACGTCGGCGCAAACTAATGCAGGCGCGTCATTTACTCCGTCGCCCACCATAGCCGTCATTCCCTCTGCCGAGAGCTTTTCCACTACCTCTGATTTTCCGTTCGGCAATATTCCCGAATAGACCGTCTCTATACCGAGCTGGGAGGCTATTGCGTTAGCGCTTCGCTCATTGTCGCCTGTAATCATGACGACCTTCATACCTAAGCTATGAAGCTCTCTTACGGCGCTTTTGCTGTCTGCTCTTACGGTATCAGAAACCGCTATAACACCTATAAGACTATCCCCGTATGAGAAATACATAGGTGTTTTCCCCTCCGACGAGAGCTTTTGTACGCTTTCGAGAGTATCTTCGGGTATAGACGTATTTTCTTTAATGTATTCTTCTTTTCCGCCGCAAAGCGCCTTTCCGTTACAAATAGCGCAGAGTCCGTTGCCTGCCAGACTTTTAAATTCACTTACCTCATTTAACTCAAGCCCGACTCTGTCGGCATATTTAATTATCGCCTTTGCAAGCGGATGCTCGCTTTTTGCTTCCAAGGATGCGGCTAAGGTGACAAGCTCTGACTCTGATACGTTGCCGACAGGCAAAATATCTGTGACCTCAGGCTCTCCTGCCGTGAGAGTTCCCGTTTTATCAAGCGCGACGGTTTTTATTTTTGCCATTTGCTCAAGAGAAACGGCTGTTTTGAACAAAATTCCGTTTTTAGCGCCCTTCCCACTCGCTACCATTATAGAAACGGGGGTCGCTATTCCAAGCGCGCAAGGGCAGCTTATTACCAACACGGAAACACTTCTCGCAAGCGCAAAGCCTACCGACTGCCCCGAAAGAAGCCAACAAAGCAGTGTTATAAGCGACACTGCCATTACACAGGGGACAAACACGCCCGAAACCTTATCGGCTATTTTTGCGATAGGCGCTTTTGTCGTCAGCGCATTGTTTACGGTTTTTATAATCTGCGCTATAGCGGTGTCGTCGCCCACTCTCGTCACTCGGCATTTCAAAAATCCCGACTGATTTAGGGTTGCGGCGTAAAGTAAAGAGCCGACCTTTTTATCTACGGGAATGCTTTCGCCT
This sequence comes from Eubacteriales bacterium, assembly GCA_045539995.1. Lineage (GTDB taxonomy): Bacteria > Bacillota > Clostridia > Oscillospirales > CAG-272 > UBA1740. The sequence continues at coordinate 14,512 of JAZQGJ010000063.1, read as the reverse complement.
GTCAAGACAGATTCGTTTACGGCGCTATCGCCCTCGATCACAACTCCGTCAAGCGGAATGCTTTCGCCCGGGCGCACGGTAAATATATCGTCAACGACGACCTCGTCTATAGGAAGCGTTACCTCCTTGCCGTTTCTTATGACGCAGGCGTTTTGAGGTACGAGCTTCATAAGCGACTTTAAAGCGTTGGCTGCTTTCCCTTTTGAAATACTCTCTAACAGCTTTCCGAGCGTTATAATCACCAAAACCATAGCGGCTGATTCGAAATACAGCTCGTGTATATAAGCGTTAAGTGCCCCTATATCTCCCGCCTTTAACGCATTCGTCATAGAAAACAAAATACAGACGCTGTAGACAAAGGCGGCGCCTGAGCCGAGCGAGACAAGCGTATCCATATTCGGACTTCTTCTTAAGAGCCCCAAAAAGCCGTTTATAAAAAATCTTTGATTTATGACCATTATGACTGCGCATAAAATCATCTGTAATATTGCTACTGCCAAGGAATTCCCTTCAAAAAATGCGGGTAATTTCCAGCCGAGCATTGTATGCCCCATTGAGCAATACATAAGTAAAAGCAGAAAAACTGCCGAAGACGTCAATTTTACAACCGTCTTTTTTACTTCTCTGTCCGTCTCTTTTTCTTTATTCTCTTTTTCTTTATTCGTTCCTTTTATTTTTGCGCGGTAGCCCGCCTTTTCGACAGCTCGTATTACAGTGTCGCTTGACACGTCGCCATCAACAGCCATTTCGCCTGTAAGGAGATTAACTGCGCAGGATTTCACTCCGTTTATTTTGGAAACTGCTCTTTCCACCTTTGAGCTGCAAGCGGCGCAGCTCATACCGCTGACAACAAAGCGCCTCATTTTTTATTGACCTCACCGTTTAAAGAAATAAATATTTTCACAAACAAATGATACAATATTTTTTTATTTTCGTCAAGCAAAAATGTGTGAATTTTGCTTTTTTCTTTTTTCTTCTTTCCTCTTTTCACAAATAAATTAAAAAATATTCTTTTTTCTTCATATTTCGGCAAAAAAGTACTTGAAATGTAAAAATATTTGTGGTAAAATTATTTATATATATTTTTTCTTTATCATTGTAATTTTAACTCTGTATAACTTTAATTCGGTGTTCGGCTTTTTTTAGCTTGACATAAATAAAATTTATACGCCAAAAAGGCAAAAAGGAGAAAAAAATGAAGAAGATTCTTGCTATGCTTCTCGTTGTTGTGTTTGCATTCAGCTGCTTGGCTCTTGCATCCTGCGACAAAGCTGACGACAACTCTGAAGCAACAAAAGTAAAAGCAGCTCTTATCTGCTTGCACGGAGATAGCTCCACCTACGACAAGAACTTTATCGACGCATTCAAAACCGCTTGCGCTAACAAGGGCTTATCTGAGGATGATTACACAATCATCACCGACATCGACGAAAACGAGGAGTGCTATCAGGCAGCTGCTGACTTTGCAGACGACGGATACAACGTAGTTTTCGCTGACTCTTTCGGTCATGAGCCTTACATGATTAACGCTGCAAAAGAGTTCCCGAACGTACAGTTCTGCCATGCAACAGGTACACAGGCTCATACAGCTAACATCGCTAACTTCCAGAACGCATTCGCTTCTATCTACGAAGGAAGATTCCTTGCAGGTGTTGCTGCAGGCTTGAAGCTTCTTGAAATCTATGACACAGATAACGATGGCGCTATCGCTGACGAGGAAGCAAAGATAGGTTATGTTGGCGCGCATCCTTATGCAGAGGTTATTTCGGGTTACACATCCTTCTATCTCGGCGTTAAGTACATAGTTCCCAACGTTACTATGGAAGTTCGTTACACAGGCTCTTGGTATGACGAAACAGCTGAAAAGACAACCGCTGAAGCTCTTATCGCAAACGGTTGCAAGCTCATTTCTCAGCACGCCGACTCTATGGGCGCTCCCACAGCTTGTGAAAACGCTAATATTCCTAACGTTTCCTACAATGGTGCTACAAACAAGACAAATACATTCGTTATTGCTTCCAAGATCAACTGGATTCCTTACTTCGAATATATGATTGATTGCGTAGCTAACGGCGAAGATATTGCTGCCGACTGGACAGGCTCTCTCAAGAACGGCGCAGTTCAGATTACTGCTGTCGGCGAGGCTGCTGCTGAAGGCACACAGGCAAAGCTTGACGAGCTTGTAGCAAAGCTTAACGACGGCACACTCAAGGTATTTGACACAGACACGTTCACAGTTAAAGGCGAGAAGTTGACAACTTACCTCGCAGACGTTGATGATGACGGAACATATACAGGCGAAACAGAGGTAGTAATCGACGGTTACTTCCACGAGTCCGAATTCCGTTCTGCTCCTTACTTCAATATCATAATCGACGGTATCACCATCGTTGAATAATAGTTAAAATTAAAAAACATTTGGCGGGGTTTTTAACTCCGCCTTGTGTTCTTATTTTGTTCTATATTTTTGAGTTTTTTCAGGAAGGATTAAAAAAATGGGAAAACCCATAGCTATTAAAGTAGAAGGCATTACAAAAACCTTTAGCAACAAGATTATCGCTAATAACAACGTCACTATGGATATAAGAGAAGGAGAAATTCTCTCTGTTCTCGGAGAAAACGGGTGCGGAAAAACCACCCTTATGAATATGATAGCGGGAATTTATTATCCCGATACAGGAAAAATTTTTATAAAGGGCGAGGAAGTAAAAATAACATCGCCTAAAGACGCCTTTAAATACAGAATAGGCATGATACATCAGCACTTCAAGCTGATTGACGTTTTCACTGCCGCAGAAAATATAACTCTCGGTATCAAAGATGGAAAATACAACTTAAAGCTGGTAAAAAAACGTATTCTCGAAATGTGCGAGAAATACGGATTTAATATAGATCCCGATAAAAAAATTCACGAAATGTCGGTGTCGGAAAAGCAGACCGTTGAAATTATAAAGGTCTTGTACCGTGGCGCAGACATTCTTATTCTCGACGAGCCAACGGCAGTTCTTACTCCTCAGGAAATACGCCGTCTGTTTGACATTCTTCGCGCTATGCGTAATGACGGAAAGTCTATCGTTATAATAACGCATAAATTAAATGAGGTTATGGAAATTTCGGACAGAGTTACGGTTATGCGAAAGGGCGAGCATATCGCGACTGTAAACACCTCAGAAACAAGCGAGCGCGAGCTTACTGAAATGATGGTCGGTCAGAAGATAGATTTGAACATAGACCGTCCTATGCCGGAAAATCCGCAGCTTCGGCTTAAAATAGACTCGGTTTCTATTACCGACAGCGAGGGTTTTCGCGTGCTGGATAACGTTTCATTCTCGGTTGATAGCGGCGAAATTCTCGGTATCGCGGGTATTGCAGGCTCGGGACAGAGAGAGCTTCTCGAAGCAATAGCGGGCTTGCAGAGGGTTGAAGCGGGAGGAAGCGTTTGCTATTATCCGCCTGAAAGTGACAAATGTGAGGAGCTTCTCGGAAAGTCTCCTATAAAAATCAGAGAGCTCGGCGTACGTCTTTCCTTTGTTCCCGAAGACAGACTTGGTATGGGCCTTGTCGGAAATATGGACATTGTAGATAATATGATGCTCAGAAGCTATCGAAAAGGGGCGTCGGTTTTCGTTGACAGAAACGCGCCTGCCGACCTTGCAAGCGAAATAATTAAAAATCTGCAAATTTCCACTCCGTCATCTCATACGGCGGTAAGAACCCTTTCGGGAGGAAACGTACAGAAGGTGCTTGTAGGTCGTGAGATCGCTTCTATCCCTACAGTTTTGATGGCTGCATACCCTGTAAGAGGTCTTGACATCAACTCTTCCTATATGATTTATAATCTCTTGACAAAGCAAAAGCAGAACGGCGTAGCCGTAATATTTGTCGGTGAAGACTTAGACGTTTTGCTGTCGCTTTGCGACAGAATACTCGTTATGAGTCAGGGACGAGTCGCGGGAATTGTCGACGCGAGAAGCACAACGAAGGAAGAAATAGGTCTTTTAATGGTAAAAACAGATAATCACGATACAAAAGGGGGAAAAGAGTAATGAAGCAACACGAAAAAATTCAGCGCGAGCCTTTTATCCGTATTGTAAAGCGTGACTCTCTTTCACTCAAAAAGAAAGCGCTGGTCTACGCCATTGCGCTTATAAGCGGACTTATCTTCAGCAGTATTCTTTGTACGATTTTCTCGAAAGGAAACACGCCGATTTCATATTTTGAAGCAATGTTTAAGGGCGCTTTCGCCACACCGAGAAAAATTTGGGTTTTACTTCGCGACTGCGCTTTGCTGCTTGGCGTTTCACTTGCGCTTGTTCCCGCCTTCAAAATGAAGTTCTGGAATCTCGGCGGAAACGGACAGGTGCTTATCGGCTGTCTTTCCACTATCGCTTGTATGTACTACTTGGGCGGAAAGCTTCCCGATGCTGTTGTTATAATTATTATGATAATAGCAAGTATTCTCTCGGGCGCTATCTGGGCGCTTATTCCCGCAATCTTCAAGGCGCTGTTTAATACCAATGAATCGCTTTTTACACTTATGATGAACTATATCGCGTCAGGCCTTGTCGCAACCTTTATCAATATATGGGTAAAGGGAGGCTCGGGAGTTTTGTATCCTTTAAAGGATGCTCATCTTCCCACACTCGTGAACGAATATTTGCTCACCATTATTGTTTTTCTCATCCTATGTATTGCTATCTATATATACCTTAAGTATAGTAAGCAGGGCTATGAAATCGCGGTTGTCGGTGAAAGCCAGAATACCGCTAAATATATCGGTATTGACGTAAAAAAGGTCATAATTCGTACGTTAATTCTTTCGGGCGCGATTTGCGGTCTTGTCGGCTTGTTTATTGGCGGAGCTATCAACTACACGGTCAACACCTCGTCGGCAAACAATATGGGCTTTACGGGAATAATGACTGCTTGGCTTGCTAACTTCAATCCGCTTCTGATGCTCCTATCCTGTCTTTTTATCACCTTTATTTCAAAAGGAATGGTGCAGGTTCGTAAGGACTTCAAATTCACTAACGACGCAATTTCAAACTTCATCGTCGGCATTGTTTATTTCTTCATAATAGCGTGCGCGTTCTTTATCAACTATCAGGTTGTATTCAATTTCAAGAATAAAAAGAGAGAGGAGATATCGGAATGATTATTACACTTCTTGTTGGCGCAATAGCTCTTGCAACCGTATTTCTTTTTGGTTGTGTAGGTGAAATCATAACCGAAAAGGCAGGACACCTCAATCTTGGTATTCCGGGTATTATGTGCGCAGGAACTGCGGGGGGTTGTCTTGGAGTTTCTCTTTATATGAATTCCCTTGCCTCTGCGTCAGACGCTTCTTGGTTTCTTCTTGTTTTTTATTCTGTTATGCTCTCCTTTATATTCGCCCTTTGTCTCGGCGCTATTTACGCGTTTTTGACAGTCACATTGAGGTGCAATCAGAATATCACAGGTCTTGCAATCACTATTTTCGGTTCGGGCCTTACGCAGTTCGTTATGGACACTTACGTTCTACCCGCAAGTATAACTAATCAGCCGTTATTCGAGGCGGCGGGAAAGATGATTTCTAAAGGACTTCCCTTTGCAGACAAGCTCGGATGGTTTGGCGAAATCTTCCTTTCACACGGCATACTCGTATATCTCGGAATAGTTATTGCGCTTATTACCGCATTTGTTCTTAACAGAACGCGTCTTGGACTTCATCTGCGCGCTATTGGCGAAAACCCTGCGACAGCCGACGCGGCAGGTATAAACGTCACAGCATACAAATATTGCGCTATCCTTATAGGAAGCGGTATCGCGGGTATTGGCGGACTCTTCTATATAATGGACTATATCAAGGGAAGCTGGGAAAACGCTTATACAATTGAAGCTTTTGGTTGGCTCTCAATCGCGCTTGTTATTTTCACACTTTGGAAGCCTAATTTAAGTATTATCGGCTCTATACTGTTCGCAGGTCTTTATATCGCCGCTTACGTTATGAGTGGAATTTCCTCGGTACAAAGAGAGCTTCTCAAAATGCTGCCTTACGTGATTACCGTAATCGTATTGATTATTACAAGCATAAGAGATTCCCGTGAAAATCAGCCGCCTGCGGCTTTGGGACTTCCCTACTTCCGCGAAGAACGGTAAGGGGCTTCATATTCAGGCATAACCGCAAACAAAAAGAGATGTTATTTTTGATAGCATCTCTTTTTTTACATTAAATAAATTTGATTGAATAGCCATTTTTATCAGGTCGTAAGCTCGTCAAGCGTGCCGAAGCGGTAGCCCTGATTTTTCCATTCCTGTATTAAGTCGGGCAAAATTTTGGCGTTTGTCTCGGACGTCGGATGCAGAAGAATAACGGCGCCGTTATGCGTGTTGTCGAGTATTTTCTTCTTAGCGTATTCCTCGCTCGGCTGGTTTGAATTATCCCAGTCGGCATAGGCGAAGCTCCAGAAAATTGTTTTATATCCGAGCTCACTCGCAAATTTCAGGCTCTGCTCGTTGAATTTTCCTTCGGGCGGTCTGTAATATTTAGCCATTTCCTTTCCCGTTTTTTCCTTATACACGCTTTCAAGAGAGGCAAGCTCATTTGCGAATTCATTTTTGTCGGTTATCTTTGTCATATCCTTATGCTTTAAGGTGTGATTGCATACAAGGCAGTTATTATCTGCCATCTTATTTACTAAATCGGTATTTTTTATTATTATATTATCGAGCAGGAAAAATGCGGCAGGTACGCTTTCCTTTATAAGCGTGTCCACGATTTTCTCCACGTTTCCGTTTTCATAACCTGCGTCAAAGGTGAGGTAAATAACCTTGTCTTCGCTGTCTGCCTTTTTTGTGTCAACGTAATAGGCATTATACTTGCTTATATATTGAAGCGGGGAATCTAAAGACGGCTGCTTATGCTCGGCATTTCGCTTTACATACCATCCCTGCGCATTGTCGGCGTTTGCTGAAAAGAAAACGGCGCACAAGGCGACTATAGCGCTCGCAAGCGCAAAAAAAGATTTTTTTACTATATTCATATCTACTCCTAAATCAAATGAAATCAAACATATTTTGACTTTTTTACGCAAATAATAAACATAAATTCCATAGGATGTTTGAGGAAAAAATATTTTTATATTTTTTTGAGATTTTTTCAAAAAACTATTGCACTTATTGAAATTATGTGATATAATAACAACGTTGTAAAAAATCACAATTTAATATCCTACGGAGAAGTCGCGTAGTTGGTCTAGCGCGCACGACTGGAAATCGTGTAACCTTTAACCGGGTTCGAGAGTTCGAATCTCTCCTTCTCCGCCATAACAAAAAATCCTATAAATGCTTATTTGAGCGTTTATAGGTTTTTTGCCTTTTTAGGAGATTTTTACATTTTATGGAAGAAATCTTGATTTTTTACTCTTAATTGAGACTTTACAGAATTTTAAGGAAAGAGGACGGCAAAATGGAATATAATTACCGAGTTTGCGAGAGTAGTATTTTAGATGAGGATAACGAGGCGCATACCGTTTACGGCATAGAATTATACTGTGACGGCGCTCCTATTGCATCATATAAGGACGTGTTTTTCGAAAGAGAAAGGGCTGAAAGCCTTACATATTTATGCAACAAGCTGAAATTAAGCCCTGAGCATTTTCACGACGTATTAGAGGATGAAACAGAGGATTATTGATAGTCTCGCTCTTTTTTCTTCAGCATTCTCCCGATTTTTTCGTTATTCCCTTTTATATCTCCCATATAATATGAAATAGCAAAGCCGAGCAACGCGATAAGAATATTCGAGACAGTCGGTCTATATACCGTTAAATAGCTGTTTTCCTTGCTTATAATCATATTGGGAATTATAGAGATGAAGACTCCGAAAATTACAGAATAGCTTGCCGTATAAAAATAATTGAACAGTCTTGTAATAATAAATGAGACTGCCACAGCGCCTGCAAGCATACCGAGCGCCATAGGAAGCAAAACGGAAAAATCAAGGTCGGCTATGGCGTTTATATAAATGTCGTACATTCCGAACGTAGTGAGCAAAACAGCTTGGTCTACTCCAGGCACGATAGCCGACGTGACGACGACTAATCCGAGAAGTATTTTTTGAATAAAGCTGAGGCTTTCAAGCTGAGAAAAGGAAGAAGTATTAAGAGTAAACAAAAAAAGCCCCGCAAGAAAAGAAAAAAGCATAACTACGTAATACTTTTTTGAGAAGCCTTCCTTTTTGAGCTCTTGATAAAAAAGCGGAACTGTACCTATAATAAGACCTAAAAACGCATAGCGTGTGGGAGCTGTATAATTATCGAAGAAGAAGTTTACTATTTTTCCGAAAAGAAAAACTCCTACGAGCATCCCGCTTATAAGAGGAAAAAGATATGAAATTTTCTTTTTGAAATTGACGAACAGGGTGCTGAAGGCGTCGAGTGTATCCCTGTAAAGTCCGAAAATTATCATAAGCACGCTTCCACTCAGACCAGGGGCGACTCCGCCAAGACCTACGATAATGCTTTTTAAGAAAATCTTTACAGATTCTTTCATTTTATTCTCCGTCGCATAAATTCTTTGAAAAGCGGTCATTCACCGTCATTTTCTTCCTTTGTTTTTCGGGAATTTTTCCGTTTTTTTCGCTTTTTTTCTTTCCACGCTTCTTTTAGGCGTATGTGCATATTTTTTAATACCGCCAAGGTTTTTTTATCGTTTGGAAAAATCAGCTTAAGCAAAAGTATTGCTAAAGCTACGGTGAAAATTTTTTCGGGTGAAATCGGCAGCCAGAGGAATGCAAGGTACGCGCCGCCTATTGAAGCCATCCATTTTATTTCGAAATAATTACCTAAGAGGAAAAAGAGATATGACCATCCATTCGTCAAAATCCAAGCGATTAAAATACAAATAAGCAATCGGGGGTTGGCGATAAAAAGCCACGCCTTTTTTATTTTTTCTTTCATTTAATTCATTCTTTAGTTTCCGAGATTATCTCAGTCAATTCATTTTCGTATGTATTCTCATTTACTTGATGAGAGAAAATTCTGTCAAAGCAAATCTTCTTGATTTTAAAATCTAAAATAAACAACACCGCGACAACAAGGAGCATTATATGAAGCAAAAGCACAAAGCTGCTTTTTGTAATTAAAAACTTAAAAATATATATTATCGGCAGAATAATAGAAATCGTAGTTACGGGAAGACCTCTGTAATATTTTGCAACTCCTCCCGATTCCTTGCTCTGTCTCTTGATTTCCAGCACGTTAAAAAACGAAAGGCGTATAAGGGCGGCAAGAATATAGAAAATTACTACAACCAAGCCGATTCCCTTGTTCACTCCCATAAAGTAACAAATCATAGCGGGAGTGATTCCAAAGCTGATAACGTCGCAAATAGAGTCGAGCTGTATGCCGAAGCTCTTTTCGTCGTCCGTTCGATTTTTCTTCGTACGGGCAACGGCTCCGTCAAAGGCGTCGCAAACCCCTGAGAAAAATACGCAAAGCACCGCAAGAGTATAATGCCCTCTATCCGCCGCTATTATTCCAAGCACTGCGGAAATTAAGCTTATATGCGTCAAAACAACGGTATAATTATAAAAACCGATAAAAAATTTTTTCATATCTCTTATCCTTTCTACGTTTAGCTGTTTTTTAACAAATGAGGTTGTTATTTTTCGTTTCTGCCGACAGAAAAAAATATCTTATTTTCTGCTTTGTATCTTTTTAAGTCAAAATGCGTTTCTATTATATCCGTATTTAAAAGCTCTGCCGTTTTACCGAAAAACAATTGCTTTCCGTTTTCCAAGACTAATATGTTATCTGCATATTCAACTACCAAGTCGATATTATGAGTAACAAACAAAACAATTTTTCCATGTTTTTTAGACAAATCGAGAAGTATTCTCATAAAATCATTTTCAAAGGAGGCATCCATAAAAGCTGTGGATTCGTCCAAAAGCACAATCTCGGTGTCCTGCGCCAAAATCATAGCAAGATACGCGCGCCGTAGCTCTCCTCCCGATATCGAATCGAGATAGGCGTCGCTAAGATGTGTAAGCGAAGCTACGGCAATAGCCTTATCTATCATCATAAGGTCATTTTTTTGTAACGGACGATTCAGAGATACATAAGGGTTTCTGCCAAACGAAACAAGCTCTTTTACGGTTATATGAGGCTTTTTAAGGCTTTGAAGAATTGCAGAGAGCTTTTTTGCGCGTTCCTTTCTTTCCATACTTCTCAAAGAAAGTCCGTCTGCTCTTACGTCCCCCTGAAATTCAATCAAATTCGCCAAAGCCGAAATCAAAGTGGATTTTCCACTTCCGTTTCTGCCTATTATTGCATTGAAGGTGCCCTGTTCCAAGCTAAAATTCAACTCAGAAAGAACCTCTTTATTCTTATAGCCTGCGCTCTCGATATTTATTTCAAGACTCATATCAATACTCTCCCTTTCTTTTAAGCATTATAAAAATGAAGAAAGGAACGCCGATAAGCGCCATCATAATTCCTACTGGGATTTCAGTGGGAGAGAGAATAATTCTTCCTAGAAGGTCGGCAGAAACGGTAATTATCGCGCCGATAAGGGCTGACGAAAAAATCAAGTGCTTTGTGTTGTTGCCGACAAATTTTCTTGCAATATGAGGCACGACGAGCCCTACAAAGCCCAGAAGCCCTGCAAAGCTCACGACCGACGCTGCGCTTGCGCTGGCGCACAGAACACAGCATATTCTTAACAGAGACACGTTTACTCCCATAACGACAGCCATTTCGTCTCCTATACAAAGAATATCTATCTGCCTTGAAAAGAAAGCGGAAAGCAAAACGCATAGAAAAATGACAGCTGCGGGAAAAGCAAGCTGGTCATACTTTACGCCCGAAAAGCTTCCGATAGAAAAAGAATTATAGGATATTAAGATGTCGCTGTCGAGAAGCGTGATAACGGATATAAAAGCGTTCAGAACAGCCGTAACAGCCACGCCTGCGAGAATAACGCCCGACTTGCTTCCTCCCGTCTTGTAGGACAAAAAGAGGACGAAAAGCGTAGTCAGAAATGCGCCCAAAAAAGCGAAAAAAGAATTTAGTGTAGCTCTTGCAAGCGGCGTGTAAGCAAAGAATACAGACATTGATAATATAGCTCCCAAGCCTGCTCCCGCGTTTACACCGACTGTATTAGGTGACGCAAGAGCGTTATCGGTCAGGTTTTGCAGTAAAACTCCGGCAAGAGAAAGTCCCACGCCCGAAAGCAACGCCGCAAGCAGTCGGGGAAATCTAATTAAGTACAGTATTATGCTTTCGCTTTCAAAGCCTTGTTTCATAAAAAGGGCCGAGAAAAAGGTCCTTGACGAAAGACTGACACTGCCAAAGCGCAAGGCAAATAAGGAAACAGTAATCAGCAAAAGGGACATAGAAGCATATTTCCCAAAAAGCCCTTTACTTTTCATATAAAATCTCCCACAAGGCATAATACGCCTCATACCATTTTTCGTTCGGTTTAAACTGGAAAAGCTCCTTCGGCAGATAATAATATCTACCGTTTTTCACGGCGTCAAGGCTTTGCCAAAGCGCATCCGACAGCAAAGAGTCCACATATTCTTTAACTAACGCTTCGTTTCCCATAGTGGTAATAAAAATCAAGTCGGGGTTTTCACGCAAAATTTCTTCCATACTTAAGCCGTCGAGAAGCACCTGAGCGTTCTCCGCTATGTTATAGGCCCCAAGCTCCTTCAGCATTTCTGCGGCGAAATGATCCTCCGCGCGCTTTGCTTTGGTGGCTTTTGAGGTAGTTCCCGCGCGAACGAAAAGAATTCTTTTCTCGTCTTCGTATGCGGATTTTGAAATAAGCGTGTCTATGCGCACTTTCAAGTCGGTTCCGTATTCCCTGTACGCCTCTTTATTGCCCGTTATATCGGTCATTATATTAAAGACAAAAAGATAATCCGAGAAGCTTTCTACCCTGAAAGATGCGCAAGGAATACCCGCATCGTAAAGAAACTCTGCCACAGAAGCCTGAATCGCTATATCTGCCGAGCAAATTACAAAATCGGGCTTATAAGAAACGAGCAGATCGAGATTTATACTTTTTCCCGCACCGTTATCAACGAGCAGAACGCTTGCGTCACATATACCGCGCTCAACGCTCTCACCAACCGTTATCGAAATCTCTCCGCCTGCCAGACTCCACATATCGGCAAAGGATGAAAACAAAACAGCTACCCTTGTCGGCTTTTCGTAAAGAGAAACCTCTCGCCCTACGCTGTCTGTAAAGGTCATATGGGGCGTTTTTTCGTCTTTTTTTGCACAAGAGCAAACAAGAAAAACAAATATAAATAATAAAGAAATCAGCCTTATATATCTTTTCATTACGCCTTTTGCGCTATCGCTTTTTCAATTATCTCGTCCTTGCGCTCTAAAAGCTCATCCGAGAAAAGCAAAGCCTCGGTGCTTTCAATGCCTATTCTTTCTATAGTGTCACGAAGTCTCTCTCCCGCTATTCCCTTGTCCTTAAAGAACAGAATAGTCTTTTCAACTATAGAGAGAAGTTCCTCTTTGCTATCAAAAAGGCGCGAAAGAGGTATTCCTCTGGCTACCTTTTTTCCCCATCTGCCACCTATGAAAACCTTGTATGCGTTCCTGTATTCTGAAAATGCCTTAAAGGGACATACGTCCTTACATCTTCCGCAGTTATTACACCTGCTTTCGTCTATTACAACCTTTCCATTTTCTACGCGGCACGCCTTTACGGGGCAATTCTTCTCTACAAGGCAGACTTTACAGCCACGACAAGCGTCAAAATTGACGAGAGGCTTCTTTTGTCCTATAATACCAAGGTCATTCAGGTCGGGCTTCGCGCAGTTATTAGGACAGCCTCCTACCCCGATTTTGAACTTGTGAGGCAATTTTACGCTTGAATAGCCCTCGTAAAAGTAAGTATGTATATCTTCAGAAAGCCCGAAGGTATCAATTAAGCCGTACTGACAGGTAGTTCCCTTACAGGAAACGACAGGTCTTACCTTAGGCCCTGTACCACCTGTGAACAAATCATACTTCGCAAGATATTCTCTGAGCGCATCTATATTTTTATAAGGAACGCATTGAATTTCCAAGCTCATACGAGTGGTAATAGTAACCTCGCCACTACCAAAAAGCTCTGCTGCGTCGGCTATCGCCTTTATTTTTTCTGCCGTCAGCTTTCCGTTACGGGTTACGACGCGCGCGTTAAAGCAATCCTCTGTATTCTTATCACGCAAAAAGCCAAGTCCCTTGACTCTTGCGACCTCTTCGGGCGAAACAGTAGACTCAATTCTTTTCATTTCAAGCATTTCTCCTCGTGGAATTTTAATAAAGATATATGAGTTATTATAGCATATTATTAGGTTTTTTGTCAAATATTTTTTAAAAACAACATTGTTGAACAAGGCGAAAATTCGGCAACTTATGGACGGTAGAAGGTATGCTGAATCCACAGCTTGTTGAGGTATGGAATCATCACAAAGTGATGTATGGAATCAAGCCGAGGAGAAATGCACGCCAAAGCGTGATGCCATGCCGTCTCAGAACGACGGATTACATACAACACGCGAAGCGCGTTGATTACATACCAATCCTTCGGTTTGAATAGAAAAAACACTTGCTTACGCAAGTGCTTTTTTCCGCGAAGAAACGCACAAACGGTGCGTAAGTGTAGGTAAAAACGCAAAAAAGGTGCGCAAGTCAATAACCGATATCCTCTATTAACTCCACAATATCATGTACAAGCGCCTTGTTCTCGGGGAGTTCATCCAACAGCTCCAAAATTTCTGAAAGTTTTTGAACTGTGTTTTCCGCTGAACACCGTATATTTTTGTATTCTTCTTTCTGCGGCATATTTGTGATATGCTGTTCAATTTCCATTTTCATCATTTCAAATTCGCCAATCGCAGAATCAATAGCTTCAAAAGATGGCTGTTCATTGGATAAAAGCATCATTTTGATTCTTTTCAGCTCATTAATAATATAGGTGTTCATTGCTTATCCTTTGCGGTGTTGATGGAAGATATCAGCATCACTCGAATACTCGTGCAAGCGGAATCAAGTGCTTTGTATTCGCTTTCGGTAATATAATTCGTTTTATACAAAAGCTCTAACCAATATCCTGTTTCGTTTGCTTCCTTGAGTGCAATTTGAAGCTTGGCAATAAAATCTGCCTTGCCGTGAGCATACTGAGCCTCACGGATGTTTGCGCCAATGGATGTACCACTTCGGCCGATTTGGTTGGAAATAATGGATTCTCTTTTCTCTTTGAGGACTTTTACAAGATTAATAATAGATACTGCAAAATCCATGGATTGTGATCGGAGTTTGGATTCGGACATTATATACACCTCACTTTAACCAATATTATATCACACGCTTGTAAATATTTCAATAGTGAAGTTGCGGCAAGCCGCAGTGAAGTTATGCTCTGCGGCATAGTGAAGTTGCTCCTTCGGAGCAGTGAAGTTAAGTGTTCCGCATATCGTGCCGAAGGCACACTTCACGCACGAAGTGCGCTTCACTTGCGA
>JAZQGJ010000062.1:0-2635 GCA_045539995.1 Eubacteriales bacterium | reverse complement strand
AAGCTTCGATTTCATCTCATCGAGTCTTGCGAGTGACTTTTCCTCAAGCGACATTCTGTCTATATTGAGCCAGTGCATAAGATACTCGTTGAAGCTTATCTTTACAGAGTCGCCCTTTACAGTGATAGGCTTGACTATCTTCGAGAGTCCGTCTCCGAGCCTCTTTGCGTCGTCAGACATAATGTCATACTGAACGTCGCCTATCATAGCCTGCGCTACGCTCATACTTGCCCGTATCGCCTGTACAATGTCGGCAGCGTTCTTCATCTTGCCGACCTTAGAGAGAAACTTCGTCGCGCCATAAAGCTCGTCCACCGTGTCAATGTAGGCGCTGTCTAACGCCGTGTATATGCGCTCTATTCGCGAAGCCTCGTACTGCGTTCTCTTCTTGCCGACAGAGCCCGACATATCTGCTGTGTCACTGTCCGTGCGGGGCAGGGCGTAGCGCCTATCTGAATTGGAAGAGTCAAGGCGTTTTGAAATGGGGATTAGATTACCTTCGTCATCGTATGTGATTTCTGCAAGTTTGACATTGCCTTCCAAATTTTCATAAGTATTATTTTCTGAACGGATATAACCTTTATCTTTTGCTTTAGCATATAACATTTGTTTTGCGGATGTAAAATTGCCTTTTTCAATATATTTAGAATATTTTTCATTATTCTTTTCGTTGGTATACTCTTCTGTTTCTCTAACAGCTTGGTCTTTTATGTTTTTTTGATTGATGTTAAGAAAATCATCGGGAATATACCTTAGCAAATCTTTACTATTGACAAATGAAAAAATTTGTGATATACTGTATTCGACCGAGCGAAGGGGATTGTCGGACTC
Organism: Eubacteriales bacterium; assembly: GCA_045539995.1. GTDB lineage: Bacteria > Bacillota > Clostridia > Oscillospirales > CAG-272 > UBA1740. The sequence continues at coordinate 1,804 of JAZQGJ010000062.1, read as the reverse complement.
TGTAAAATCAGGGCTGGGATCGCTATGACCTCGGTCTTTTTTTATTTCGCTGAGATTTTTTAACGGTATTTCATTTTGATTTACTACGACATATAAAGTTGTATTTCCTGTTCTGCTGTGTTTTAATCCAAATCGAACGGGTACTAAATTGTCACCGTCTATATACGCACCTAAAAGATTATCGAAATACACAGTATCGGTATCGTGATAATATCTGTTATTATGTCTTTCAATAACAATTGATTCTTTGGCAGTTTTATCAAGGATTGGCAAGAGCTTGGCTATCTGTTCTGGAGTTGCTTCTTTAGTTATGCTTTCTTCGATATTGCCCTTAGAGAGTAAAATTTGAACATTTACATCGTCAAAAGAAATCTTGCTATTTATTAATCCAAGTTTTTCTGCAATTTCAACTACTGCGGATTTTCCAAAAAGCTCCTTTTGTTTTTCAAGTTCAGCCTTCTTTTGGGTAATAACTACATCTGCTTGTCCTTCGTACACAGGGGCGGTGATTGTTCGTGTTTTTAGAATTTCTGCACGCTCGCTGTCAGACATTTCAGAAGTTATTTTTGAGTCATTAGAAGTCGCAAATCTCTCGTCGCCGTCATTGTCAATATCGGACTCAGGCAACGCCGCACGGTCTCCAGAATTTGTCGAAACTTTTTTCGAATTTTCTGTTGACTTTTCAGATTTTTGTGGTATACTGTTATCAGAAGCGGTTTCGTCACGCGGAGAGTTGTTGGAGCTTCTGCTCCCTCCGGTATTCGTACCGTTTCTTTTTTTATACTTTTTTTCATATTCCTCAAGGTATTTTTCCTCACTTACGCCAATGATATTCTTAAATTCAATAGAACCGTGACTCTTGGATACCGTTTCAATTACTAAAACTCTACCGTTGCCGATCTTTTTGCTAAGGCATATCTTAGTGTTGCCATTTTTGTGCTTGATTGCATATACAAAATCGTCATACGTTGCAACATAGAGAGGAATATTCATAAAATCTTCTATGTTAAGATCAATATCGCCATTTTCCTTTGCGTGCATGTGTTCTTGGTATGCGTGGCGAATATTGTCTGCGACTAATTCTAAGTAAAAATCAGTTATTTGTATCTTTCCTTTTGAAAATTTTGTAGTTTCATTGGAAAGTTTGATATCTACCTTCCCATAGGCAACAACCGGCAACCCTTTCTCCCCTTTAATAGCTTTCGTGATATATTCTTGTGTTTCTTCAGGGGAAGTTAGAATAATCTTTTTCCCACTATCAAGTGCTTGCTGTTTGTATATGTTTTTACGACTGCCAGCACGCAAATATCCAGGTAAGTCTTGCTCACTTAAAAATTTTATTGCATACCTCTTCTCGTCTTCTGTAACGTGCATGTTTTCGTTATTTATGCTCGATACGGTATTATACTGATTTCTCACAGAGAAGCTATCAAAGAGCGTTTTATATCTCTTGTAGAGCTTCTTTGCCTCACGGGAGAGTGTAGGCTCGTCGGAATAGCCTGTTATTGCTTTTTTGAAGAAGGAAAGTATCTTATCGGGAAGCGTGGGGTTATCGTTGCAGAGCTTTTCAAGAAGCCTATCATCATCGAGAAGCGCTTCTGTATAGTGGGCGTTCAGCTCGTCGTTGTATTCGAGCGCAATCTCTTCTATGTTTTGTATTTCGCCGTCTTCGTTGATTTCTATTTCGACGTCTTCGAAGTATTCCTCTACTATACGCATTTTCTCTTCTTTTGGAAGGTCCTTTGCGCCTCTTTCAATCCAGAGCTTGCCCTTGCCGTCATTGTATATAGCGTGTGTCAGCTCG
>JAZQGJ010000061.1:0-8081 GCA_045539995.1 Eubacteriales bacterium | reverse complement strand
GTGAAAATACTATATGGTACTTGCAATTCCATTGTGTATGTGCTAAACTATCTGTGTCAAGTTTCATTACTTGATTCCTCCTTTTGCTTTTTTGTGCGGTTGGCGAACCTACACTTATTATAGCAAAAGGAGGATTTTTTTTCTACTCATAGCTAAAGCTTTTTAGAACCACCAGCATCGCTGGTGGTTTTCACGCCAACCTTTTCTTTGAAAATGTTGGCTATTACAAAAAAAGGCAGAGTCTCAAAAAAGAGACTCTGCCAAGCAAGGCTTATTAATTTACGTGCTCTAATACGACGTCGTTTTCTCTTGCGTCTGGGTAGTAGGTATCTACCTTAATGTTCTCAAGAGTCAAGCCGTTTACGTATCTGAAGTAGATGCCCTTAGCGGGGAGAATACGTCCGTAGCACATTACCTCAGGGTATTCGGGAGGAACGTCGTAGACGTTTTTGTTATATTTCTTTACTCCACCTGCCAGCTTAAGATTGATGTTACGCAGAGTGATGTTTTCAAGAGGTTTTTCACGAACACCGCAGCAGTTAGAGGTGAACTGCCAAGGCATATATCTGCCCGAAAGCTCCTGATCCTCGACCTTCTTATCCTGCGGATAATAGATCCAAGGATAAACTCTGACAGGGCTGGTACGGCCCCAAGGGGCAACCATATAGGGCTCGTAAGGACCGTCTGCGTTTATGTTCTCAAGCGTAACGTTTCTGATACTGCCTATCTCTCTGTCCGCAGGACCTATATTACGCTTACTTAAATGGATAAAGATAGGCGCGTTTACGTTCTCCATATTCACGTTTCTCACGATAACACCGTCAATAACGGCTCCGTCAACGCTCTCGATAGCGATGCCCGATATTCTTACGTTACGCATCTCAATATCTTCAATCAAAATATCCTCAAAGCCGCCGAAGGTCTCAGTTCCGAACTTGATGGCATTGCAACGGCTAGTCAAGCGGCAATTGCGAACCTCGATATTCTTACAGATATCGATTCGTCCAAGATTATAGGTGGACTTGAAAACGATGGCATCGTCGCCTGATTCAATGTCGCAGTCATAGATTTTAACGTTCTTACTGTTGTCGGGAGAGATACCGTCTATATGAACGTACATCTTGATGCCGTGAATATCAACGTTGTTACAAGCAGCAAAGTAGATAGCGAGGTCTGTCGCGTTCTCGATAGTCAGATCGGAAATAAGCACGTCGTCGCACTCGCAAAGAGAGATGCACTTAGGTCCTCTCCATGAGCCACTTGCGCCTCTTACACGGTCTAAATCCCAGACACCGCGCATATTTATACGCGCTTTACCTGTGATAGCGATATTCTTAGCGTTTCTGCCTAAGAACATAGCAAGGTTAAAATACGTATGGGAGGCGTCCTGATAATCACAGTAGGGCTCGGGAACGTACTCCTGCTGCTCGTAGTTGTAGAAATTGAGATCGCCTAAAATGATAGCGCCCGTTTCAAATTCGATATGTACGTTATCCTTTAAGAATATAGTTGCGAGAACGTACTGCTTTTTAGGGAAAAATACCTTTCCGCCGCCAGCCTCGAAGCAAGCGTCTATAGCCGCCCTGACAGCCGCAGTGTCTGAATCAACGCCGTTAGCCTTAGCGCCAAAATCAAGCACGTTGAATATCTTTTCACTCATTTTGATGTCTCCTGTTTTGTTGTTTTTGGGGTATACCCATCAACTATCATTATACCAACTTCGTGCAACATTGTCAACAGAAAACATGAAAAAAGTCAAGATTTTCGGCTACTTTTCCGAGAATTTTTAAATGTACCTCATTTGTAATAAGCAGAGCTTAAAAAGCAATATATTTGAAGCATACGTCAAAATGGGACAAAAAAGCATCGCCAAAAGCGATTCGCTCTTGACGATGCGATATTAATTAAACAATGGCCTTGTCAAGATATTCAAGCGACTGCTTAACCATCTCGTCACCGAGCTCTGTTGATGCCTCAGCCGCGCTCTTCGTGAACCAGTGATTGATGTCGCCAAGTCTTTCGAGCTTAACGGCTTCGGGATAAAGAGACATAAGAATCGAGCATTCATACTTGCCTGCGTGGTCATAGCCCGTTGCGTTCTGAACCTCTGTGCTCATTGTAGGAATAACCTTGATCCAAGAGAATGGATCATCTCCGCCGCCGAGGTTATCATAATAGCTGGCGTAGTTTTCACTACCCCACCAGCCTCTGCCCTGAGTTTTTTCAAGGTATCTCATAATTGCTCTCTGAGACGCCTTCATATAAGAGAGAGTCATGGGCTTTAAGTTTTCCTGTTCAAACTGATGGTGAATAACTACGTAGATATTACGCAATCCCGCATCGAGCATGTTTGTAAAAATATTCATAAGATACGCTTCAAAGATATCCTCCTCGATATGCACGGTTCCGCTTGTTTCATCAGCTACCGCATAGCTTGAGGGGCTGTAATAGATAGAAGGCGCTATCATAATTTCCTTCTTTTCAGCGAGTTTTTTAATAAGTCCTTCTGCTACAAGAGTGTCGCAGCCGTAAGAGCAGTGAGGGCCGTGATATTCGACAGTTCCGCCACAGATTACAAAGGGTATTCTGTTTTCCTTTACTTTATTAAGCTCTTTCGGAAAGCTCATATTAAATTCCATAATAATTCCTCACAATCATAAAAAGAAATAAAATACTGTGTAAAAAAACAATCTTCAAAAGCCCCTTATAGCAAGAGGCTTTTGAATTTAATTTTCAATTAGAAATCGAGCTCAATGATGCCGCGCTTCAAGTAATCTGTCATGGATTTGCAGCCGTCTTTTGTTACTGCAATACCCTTTTCCCATCTTACGCCGAAGCCGTCGCCCGAAATAAAGGTATCAACCTGGAAGGTCATGTTCTCTTCAAGAGGATAATCGCTTATTGTTTCCATCCAAGGCGCTTCAACCTCTATCATACCTGTACCGTGACAAGGACCGTATACGAAGTTATCCTTAAAGCCGTTATCTACGTACATCTTGTAGAAGTCCTTTGCGATATCGCTTGCGAGAACGCCAGCCTTGATCTGTTCAACAGTCCAGTCATGAGCCTGCTTACAGAATTCGATTGTTCTTCTTCTTTCGCCCTCAAGCTTGCCCATAATTACAGGCAGACCGATAGCGGGAGAATAACCGTCAATCTTTGCGGAAAGGTTGAGCTGAACGATGTCGCCCTTGTTTATAGTTCTGTAGCCGCTACGGCTTATTGCGTGGCTTGTGGACTTTTCGCTGAATACGTACATAGGAAGACCTTCATATTCTGCGCCCTCTTCATAAATAACTCTCTGAGCGATACCAACCATCTGAAGCTCGGTTACGCCGGGCTTCAAGTTTCTGATAACCTCGTCGGTTGCGATATCAACGATACGGAAGCCCTCCTGAATACAAGCAAGCTCGTTTACGCTCTTTATTTTGCGAAGCTCTACCATGATATCGTTGCACTTAACTATCTCAGCCTTCGGGAAGCTCTCCTTCAAGCCCTCGAAGATGGGAAGCGTACATTCAACGTAGCTTCCGAGACCTATCTTAATATTCTCGCCAGATACGCCGATAGACTTAAATACGTCCTTAAAGGTATCTGCGTGAAGCTCGGGGTAAGAGGGGTCTGCGGATTCTCTGAATTCTCTGAGGCAGAAGATCTTATCAATCTTTGCTACGTCCTTCGCGAAAATAATGCACTCGGGACCTACCATAAGGGCAGCGTCGCCTGTCGCGGAAATTGCAACGCCTGCGCGCTCAAAGAGAGGCCAGAAGCCACTGAAATATCTTGCGTTAGCGTAGTCGGACTCTGTGCTGGACACAACCATAACGTCAAGTCCCTTTTCGCGAACGAGCTTAGCGGCTCTTGCAATTCTTTCCTTGTACTCATAATCAGGGATACAAATTCTGTTTGCCATAATAATTTTCCTCCAAACAAATATATTTTATTTTAAAATATTTTCAATTTTATTTTTCATTTTCTGACTGTCATCGGGAGACAAAATTCCCGTTGTCATATGATATGTAACCGTCTTGCCCGATTCAAGATATTTCTCATATCCGTGCGCCTTGCAGTAAAGATATCCCTTATGCTCTGCCGTCGCGGGAAGAACCATACCGAGAGAATCCTCGTCCTTTGTTCTCGCTATCCATCTTACACCGAAGGGTAATTCCTCAGGTCGATGACATACGTAGCAGGAATATCCGTCGGGAAGAAGCTGCATTGTATGAGCGTTTCCGTCTGCGTCAGAGTCATATTTACAGGTAAATACGATTTCGGGCGCATAGGACTGCGTCGCGCTATCCACCGTATTCATTATTGAAGAGTCCTTCTGGAGCTTTTCTACGTAATCTATTGTTTTCTGCGCGTCGGGATAATCCTCGGGAACCTCCATATGCGGACATACGTTTTGGGGCTTTGCCGTATAAATAAGCTTAGAGCCGTCTATCGGACGGTAGTTGATGTGGCAGAGATAGAAATATTCAAGCGGCAGATCCTTGTTGTTTGTAAAGTTTACCGTGATATCTACAGTAGATGCGTCCTCATAGAGTCTGCATTCAGGCACAAAGTCATAGTTGAGCTGGAACGCTCTCTTGTGGCTGTATATACCGCCGAGCGCTATATACTTTCCCTTTTCGTCCTCGCCGAAAAGGATATACGCTTCCTTGTATTTCGCTATGGGAAGCTCGCCGTGAGGAATGTGAGTGTCCTCTTCTGTCGGATTTCCCATCGCGGTAAGACCGCAGTGCATCATAAAGCAGCCATAGCTTTCGCCGTAGCTGTAGTAGCATACCTCAGGCTCGTCATAGATAGACTTCATAACCATATTGTGACCGAGAAATTCCATATCCCAAATCATCTGTCCCATGTAAGGAAGCATGGTAATAAAGCCTTTTCCGTTTTTAAGAGTAACGGCTTCAACGCCTGTGGAATATTTAAAGACAGCCACCTTAAAGGAAGAGCTTTCAAATAAAACCTTTTCATCTCTTGAAAACATAGTGGGGTTAAGAATAATTTTTCCGTTCATGCGAATAACCTCTCTGTAAAATTTATCAAAAATAACTAAACAAGGCAATATAACTGCCGAAAGTATTCATCAATATGATTATAACAAAAAAACGTTTTCTTGTATTTAGACAATATTAAATGCTTTTTGCAAAATATTCAACAAATTAAATATTGACACAAAAAAACTTATATGCTACAATAGAAAAAAGCGAGGTGAGAAGAGAAATGGAATTCAAGCTGAAGGATTTCAAAACGGACGTAAACGTTACGCGAATGGCAAATATACACTACTTTGAGTTTGTTAAAGAATATCACACCTTTGAGGACAGGCACTCTTTTCGAGAGCTTGTCTACGTTGACAGTGGCTCTATAATGGTAGAATCCGACGGCTTTAAAGGCGCGCTTTACAGCAAGCAGCTCTTAATACACAAGAGCGGCGAAACGCATTCTCTTTCCTGCTTTGAAAACATAGCGCCTAACGTAATAATAATCGGGTTTGAATGTGACTGTGAAAAATTAGATATATTTTCCCACAAGGTCTCGGTATTATCCGCCGAGCTTACAAAGCTACTGACCGACGTAATACGCGAGGGCAGAACGGTTTTCTTACCGCCGTATGACGTGCCAAACATAAAGGATATGAAAAAAAGAGATGACTTCCCTTTTGGCGCAGACCAAATGCTGAAGCTCAAATTTGAGACGTTTCTCATTGAACTTATCCGAAGCGCAGACGCGCCGATAAGCAACGAAAAATACGTAATAAACGATTCAAAGACTGAGGAAATATACAACTACATAACAAGCAACTACAGCGAAAAGATAAGGCTTGATGACCTATGCTTCCTTTTCGGTACAAATAAAACGACTGTCTGCCAGAACTTCAAAGCGATGTACGGAGACACGATGGTAGATTATTTGAACAAGCTGAGAATTAAAGAGGCAAAAAGATTTATGCGTGAAGGCGAGTTGAATATCAGCCAGCTTGCGTCGCGTGTCGGCTTTTCTTCAATTCACTATTTCAGCAAGATGTTCAAGCAGCTTGAAAATCAATCGCCGTCCGAATATATGAAAACGATAAAATCAAAGCTTGATATGTAACGCACAAGGTTGTCCTATTTACACAATAATTATATCATTATTTGAGTGATTTGTAAATGTTTTTTGTTCTTCTTTTTTACCTTTGGCGAAAACGTCAAAAAAACCGTCTTTTTATTGTTTAATATGGCTAATGCTTTTCTTCATTTTTCCCTCTTCTTTTTCCTTGATTTTACTAATGCCGAGCATCTATAATTTAAGGGCTGTCTCATTTTTTGCGCTTGAGACAGCCCCATTTTTATTACGATTTAAACGAAATCATTAAACTCTGTATAGTTTATTTTTTCGTTCGTCACTTCGATATTGTTAAATTCCGCGAATTCCAAAGAAGCCCTGTTCTTAAGCTCGGTGAGCTTGAAGTCAACAGAGAATTTAAAAAGAACATCATCAAACACATCGTGTATTTCGCTAAGGACGGTGGTAGGATATTCTTTTGCCTCCTCTAACTTTTCTTTAGCCTTATCAACTTCGCCGTTTGCAAACAGTATCAAAGCAGAGACAAAGAGCTTGCAAAGCTCTGCGTGATAGGTAAGATACTTCCAGCTTAATGCCTGAGCTTCGGAAAGTGTCTTATCCTCAAGATGCGCCAAAACCACAGGATAGAAGTCGTTCACGAAAGCAATCAAGCCTTCATATCTCTTAGCCGACTCGTCGCTTATAACCTTTTTCTCACCACGCAAATAGGGCAGGTCAATAAGATTTGAAATTTCAGCAAGATATGCCTTTACCTTGTCGCCGTCTGCGCCAAATGCAGAATAGAAATACGTATCTGCCATCTTATCGAAGTCTGCGTTCTTATTCCAAAGTGCCTCAGCCATAGCTATCATACCGAGAGAGGACGGCATAAAGCAACGCATCGACTGACACGTTATCATACCGTTAAGACCGTTCTTGTCAAGCTCTGCCATATCCTTAAAGAGAATCTTCGCGATTTCATAGTAGCCTAAATCAATGTGATGCTCCCACATATAGTGATAGTCGAAGTCGTAGGAGTCGCCACCAAAAGCCTTCTGCCAATTCTTAAGGTGCGCGATAAGCCATGAATTGTCTATCGGGAAGTCGAGCTTGTTTCTTACGAACGGCGGAAGCTCACCCTCAAACGGTTTCGCGTTTGAAAGCGTATCATCGAAGGAACGTGTGATAGGCGCGTAATGCAGAATAAAGCGATCCTCGTTCTTAATTTTCGATTTTACAGGTGTCCAAAGTAGGTCGTCGTAAACAACGAGCGAGATTTTTACGTCTATGTTTTCCTTTGTCAACGCTTCGTCAACTCTGTTAAGTACGTCTACGTACATATCGGCAGGACGAGTCTCTTGACATTTTTCACATTCGCAGTGATTATTGTATCCATCGGCAAACCAGAAATGAAGAACGTCGGTCTCGGGGTATTGTTTGCAGAAGCGTACTGCCTCCTTTACCAGAGTCTCTACAACGTACTCAGAATTATAGCACAAATTTGTATTAACTGTGCTACCGCCGAAAATGTCTCTTTTTCCGTCTATCAAAGCAATATTCTCTCTGAATCCGAGAGGAAGCTCTTCAAAGCTGCAGCTCAAGCGACCGGGTATCAGACCAAACGCCTCGCTGGTCCATCGATGACCTCCTGCGTGATAAAGCAGTCCTCTGCGCTTTATCTCAACTATAGTCTGTCTTGCCATATCAAAGGTATCCTCACGTGTAAAGGACTCGCCCTTATACATAGGATTTATCTCACCGTTATACCATCTACCGTAGTTACCGTGAAGCAGGTGATCCTGATTTAAAAATGCGTTCATTCCAACCTTAGGAAGCCAGTCTATCATATCCACTATGTTATCATAGCTTGTGGTTCCGTCTATGCACATTACACGGTGACGGTATGAAGCCTTTTCGAAAATCTTTACGTCAACGTCCTTTAATTCACGTGTGGGAATTACTTCTCCCTTTTCACCTGGTCGCACAAAGCCGCAACCGAGCTCACGCAGAAAACGATATACGGCTAT
>JAZQGJ010000060.1:0-53485 GCA_045539995.1 Eubacteriales bacterium | reverse complement strand
TTGTCAGCGGTAGTTTTTGCAGCTCTTTTACTTGGTGAAAAAATGACAGTAATACAGATTGTTGGTGCAATTTGTATTATCGGCGGTGCAATGATTGGCGAACTGATAAAATCAAAGAGAACGTAAAATTCCAATTTGTCGAGCTGAATAGGCGTTAAGCGTTGGTGTGATTTTGGTGCAAATTTGGTGCAACACTTTATAGGGCGATACTCACGATATTCACGATATCGCACGAAAACACACGATAAATGTACGATATCACACGTATTTCCACGATATTCACGATATCAAACGGTGTTCTTAAAACTCGAAGAGATAATTTCGACCAAAGGTCGAATACAAAAATGCTCTGCTATGCAGGGCATTTTTTATTATCTCTTCGAGAATAACTATGATTGCCTTACGGCAAGTTATAAGTTTAGATTGGCTGCGCCAAGTTATGAGCGACTGCGTCGCGTTGAGGGAGGCGGCAATCATATCATAACTACGCGAAGCGTATCATAACGCTTGTAAAGCAAGCCCATAGCTGTAAACTCTTTACAGACTTTCTCTTTACTTTTCGCAAAAATATGGTATAATATAATTGTTAGATAAACTTGAACTTGGCGAACGGAGGTATGTCTATGAAAAAAATTATATTTGTTTTGTTTGCTTTGATAATTTGTATGTCTTTATTGTCAAGTTGCAATACGGATTCCGATTCGATTGATAAAAAGCACAAAATTGAAATCTCGAATTCCGACACTCTTGATATCGTTAATGAATTGAAGGATTCTTATTTTTCTGGTGAAAAAGTAACTATTCAGTTAAACACGATTACGAAGCATTATTATGCGCTTTACGTCAACGGCGTTAAACAAGAGCCTGACGATTCGATATCGGATGATGAGGCATATATCTATTATACGTTTACCATGCCAAACGAGGATGTCCTTATTGAAATTGAATATAGGTGGGTAGATATTCCTACAGACTCTTCGCTTTTAGCGTGCTATACACACGGGTATAGCTGGATACCAACCTTAGAAATGTCGAAAGAGCAGGCTGAATTCATAATTGAGATTTGGAATGAAAGCGCATGGAAAAATGATGTAACCGAAATCGAGTACGACTATGTATTTCGCGACGAAAACATAATAGTTAAGTATTTGTATGATGAAGGAATATTTAACGATGTAACCAATAACAAGCACGTTGTTCTTTCAAATGAAATTCGTGAACAGGTAAATAACACGATTGATCATTTTCTTGTTGTGCCTATTATAGATTAAATCCACCAAATTCCGATTTTACGGAGGTTAACTATTCCGTTACTTACAGGACTAACAAGCTTAAAAGGTATAATATAATTGTTAGTTAAACTTGAATTTGATAAAACAAAATACAGAAGGGGATAAAGCATGAAAAAAGCTTGTTTTATATTAGTATTGATACTTTCACTCGTTACGCTCTGTGGTTGTGGTGGCTACTTAAAGAGTTATTCTGCAACCATTTTGATTACTTCCGTGCACGGTGATGAAGCCGATATGGAATTTAGCACCTTTAAGGGAACGTATAATTTCAAATTAAGAAGAGAAGGCGTCGCTGAGCATACGCTTGATTTTGAAGCAAGTCTTCTTAAAGGCGAGATGAACGTTTATATCGGTGTTGACGGTGAAAAAGAATTACTCCGTACAGTCAAGGGCGGAGAATCCTACGATGAAACGATTACACTCGATGAAAAATATGATAACGAAAAAACAGTCTACGTCATTCTCGAATCGACAGACAAATGTGTTAACGGTGATTTTGAGTTTGAGTATAATTAAGCGAAGAGAACAGTCGAAAAGAAGACATTCAATTTATCTTTTAGCTCTAATTTATCGAAATTTTTGCTCTACCTAAGGTTTACATCTCCTCACTAAACCAACGGTAGGTGTACTTTATATAAAATAGAGTGTATACTGTATGCGAAAGGAGACCTCGTATGAATCAATTGAAGATTGGCAAATTTATTGCCGAATGCAGAAGGCAGAAAAATTTAACTCAAATGCAGCTTTCTGAAAAACTGAATATCACCGACAAGGCAATATCCAAGTGGGAAAGAGGCATTGCTATGCCCGATTCTTCGATTATGCTCGAATTGTGTGATATTCTCAGCATCAGTGTAAACGAATTATTAAATGGGGAGAGAATCAGTATGGAAAACAACGAACAGAAAAATGAACAGCTTTTGCTCGATATGGCAAAGGAAATAGAACGAAAAAACAAAACGATCTGGACTTCTATGTGGGCAATTATGATTGTAAGCATCACAGGTTTGATTGCAGGGCTCGCTGTTGCCGCATTTTTGATACCCGAAGGCGTGTGGCAGCTTGTTGCAATTCTTGGACTTTGTGTTGTATTTTTGATACCTTGCTTCTATGCGTTGAAGCTTGAAGTAAGCGTAGGAGCTTACAAGTGTAAAAATTGCGGTCACGAAATCGTTCCCACCTATTCACAGGCTTTGAACGCAATGCATATGGGAACAACTCGCTACTTAAAGTGCCCGAAATGCAACAAGCGCACCTGGTGCAAAAAAGTAATAAAGAAATAACGCCCTGATTTTTGACGTTATAAAAGGCTCTGCAAAAGCAGAGCCCTTTGCTTTTCAATAAGAACTTCAATTTATAATATTGAGGCGCGCTATTTACATTTTGGAAAGTTTATGATATAATGTGATTATTAATCAGACTTGGCGCTATATGACGGAGGATATTTTGTGAAAAAGAGAACCGTAGCGATTTTTGTTTGCACCCTGTTGCTGTTGTCTCTTGTAGGATGCAATTCCAAGTATAAAGAAAAACAATTTCTGGGAAAAACATCGGCAGAAATAGAAAAAGAACACGGCAGCTTTGATTGTATTCTTATGCCCGTAAGCGAAGACGGGCTATACAGAAGCTGCAAGTGCGGTTATACGATAGCAGAACAACAAGTAGGATTTTTAGGAAGTTCACCGGAAGTTTTGTTTTTTATTTTGTTCGACGAAAACGGAATAGCGATTTCGTGCGAGGAAGATTACAGACCGGGTGGTTAAATTTCAATTTATGAAGGGCGTAATGATATGGCAGGGAAAATTATTATGTGGATCGTTTATTTTGGTTGCGCAATCTTATTTTTCTCTATTGGTGTTTATGCGCGCAAGCTGAAAAAGCCTATGTGGTTCTGGGCAGGCTCCGAAGTAGATGAAAAGCAAATAACAGATGTAAGACAATACAATAAAGAGAACGGTATTATGTGGCAGTCATATTCTCTTTGGTATTTTGGCGCGGGCATAGCAGAAGTCTGGAATCCCATCCTTGCACTTACGCTTCTGCTTTTGGGGTGCTCGGTTGGTACTGTTCTTTTGGTAGTTTCATACAGTAAGATCTATAAAAAGTATAGCGCTCGTTAAATTTTAAACTTCAGAGGCTTCATTATGACGAAAAAACTGTTATTTCAAGCAATATTAAAATTTTTATCAGGCATTGTCTTGGTCGGTCTACTTATATTTTTGCCCGCAGGAACACTTTCGTTTTTTAACGGTTGGTTGCTTATGGGGATTTTATTTATACCGATGCTTTTCGCAGGTCTCGTTATGATAGTCAAAAATCCCGAGCTGCTAAAATCCCGACTTAACGCAAAGGAAAAGCAAAAGGAACAAAGCCTTGTGGTGAAGTTAAGCGGTCTTATGTTCTTCTTCGGCTTTGTTGTCGCAGGGCTTGACTTTCGCTTTAACTGGTTTCTTTTACCGAGAGGCGTATCTGTCGCTGCCGCTGTAATCTTTCTTTTGGCATATATCCTTTATGGCGAGGTGTTAAGAGAGAACACGTATCTCAGCAGAACAATTGAGGTAAAAGAAAATCAAAGGGTAATAGATAAGGGCTTGTACGGTATCGTACGGCACCCTATGTATAGCGCAACTTTGCTCTTGTTTTTATCTATGCCTATTGTGCTCGGCTCAATATACTCATTCATAATTTTTCTTTCATATCCTTTTATCATTATAAAAAGGATTAAAGGGGAAGAAGAGTTTCTAAAAAGAGAGCTTGCAGGCTACAGTGAGTATACGCAAAGGGTAAAATATCGCTTAATACCATTCGTTTGGTAAAAAAATATTAAAATCGCAAAAAAACATTGGCAGAAGAAGGGGATAAGCAAAAAAAATGGATACTACTATAAGACTTATGCAAGAAAAAGACAGAGAAAAGATAGTCGAAATGATGAAAGTTTTTTATACCTCCCCCGCAGTCTTTACTAACGGGTCGGATGAAATATTCAATGCCGATATAGATAACTGTATTGGCGAGTCTCCCTATCTTGAAGGCTTTGTTTTTGAAGAGGGCGGACAAATACAAGGCTACGGAATGATTGCAAAAAGCTTTTCAACGGAATTTGGTAAGACCTGTATCTGGATTGAAGACATATATATAAAAGACGAATATCGTGGCTTGGGTATCGGCACTCTTTTCTTACAATACGTTGAAGAAAAGTATCCCGATTCTATCTTTCGTTTAGAGGTCGAACATGAAAACGAGCGAGCAATCAGAGTATACAAGAAGTGTGGATATGATTTTCTTCCGTATGCGGAAATGAAAAAATGATCTGCAAAAAGGGGCGAACTTAGTGAGAATACGCCTTGCAAACAAACCCACAAAAAATATCTTGAGGATTTAATTATAAAAATCTTTAATTTGAGAGGGGGAATTTTACAGTGTCAAATAAAAAGAAAATGATTGCGCCTATTGTTGTAACCATTATCTCGGCGCTTTATTATGCTATTTACTTTGGCTTTTTGATTTCACTGCTTGATAGCGTATGGAAATATGTTTTGGGAATTTTTCCACTTATATTTATAGCAATAACCGTTAAGGTTTGCATAGAAAGAATAAATGAAATTAAGAAAGGTGAAGAAGATGATATTAGTAAATACTGATTACATCAGCGGAAAAGAGCTTGAAATGCTTACACTTGTCAAGGGAAGCACTATTCAGTCTAAGCATATCGGAAAAGATATTACTCAGAGCTTTAAAACCTTGGTGGGCGGAGAATTAAAAGCCTATAACGAAATGATGAACGATGCAAGAGCACTTGCGACAAAGAGGATGGTAGAGGAAGCGGAAGCGCTGGGCGCAGATGCGGTTGTAAATATCCGTTATGCTTCCGCCGCCGTTATGCAGGGAGCAGCAGAGGTTATCGTTTACGGTACTGCCGTCAAATTTGTAAATAAGTGAAAAACGAAAGATACTTTCGGGCAGAAGCAAAAAACACAAGACGCCGATATGAAAATTTCATATCGGCGTCTTACTATGGTCAGAGCAAGGCTCTGACTTCTTTTTTACTTCAATTCAAATTCCTTGAGGATAGTGCTTTCGATATATTCGTCTTTAAAAGAACGTAAAAGAGCCATATGAGGCTGCTCAATGTGAGTCTGTTGATGGCTTTTGCTTTCCCATTCCTCGATGAGCAGAAGCTCGGACGGGTCGGCGTCGGAAAAATAATAATCATAGCGACGGCATCCGTCCTCTGCTAACACAGCGTCACGGATACCTTCATTCTTTACTCTTTCGACAAAAGCCTCGCGCTTGCCGTCAAGACATTTAAAAATTACAGCGATTGTGTACATAAAATTCTCCTTAAAATAAATAGGTGTTATAATTATAGCATTTTTACATAAAAAAAGCAACAAAAAATACATTTTTCAAGCCCTTGACTCTAAAAAACTATAGACACTATTGAAAAAAACATATTTTTATTGTAAAATTATAAAGCATAATAAATTTTGATTATCGGGAGAAAATATGGAAGCAAAGGATTATATAGTTGACAGAGTAGAAGGGGAATACGCTTACCTCAAGGACTTGAAAACAGGCGACGAGCTGTTTATTGCGCTCGCTCTTTTGCCTGCGGGGACAGACGAGGGCAGTCACCTGCATTATGAAATGCTTGAATTTACATTGGGCAACGCTTGAAATACAGGCGTTGCTTTGTCTTTATTTGTACTATTTTATTTATAATGTGAAAATGAGATTAATTTTTTCTTAAAATATTATATATAACTTGAAAATGATACTATAATGTGGTAATATATTATTATAGTTTTATTACTAACTGAGAGGTGATCAATTTGTCGAATATAATGAAAAGGCGACTTTTTATTATTCTCATTGTCCTGACTATTATATTCATTTGGGGACAGTCGCTCATGTCACCAAAGCAGTCGGGCGAGGAAAGTGAAGCTGTCAAATCTTTTCTTGAAAAGGTGTTTGTTTTCGAAAATGCGCTCACCGATTTTATTTTGAAAAACGTAAGAAAAATTGCTCATTTTGTTGAGTTCGGAGTCTTGGGACTTGAAATGGTGTTATTCACCCTCCTTTGTACTATATTTTCCCGACGCGATAAAATTTATCTTTCCTTTTTTGGTCCTGTAGTTGCTGTAATTGATGAGACCATACAGAAATTTACTTTGAGAGGCTCGTCCTTTGTTGACGTTTTAATAGATAGCGCGGGGTATTTTACTTTTGTATTTATTACTGCGTTCGTTTGTCTTATAATAAAAAACAATAAAAAAGGTAATATAAAAAATGTATAATTTCAGAAATTCAGATCTTATTATTGCGGCTAAAAAATCAAAATTCATTCCTCGTACAGGCATGCTTTTCCTTATTGCAATTATAATATATTATGCGGTACAGTATATTTCCGCCTTGCCGTTAAGCATTATACTTGGCGCTATACTTGGATTTCGAATGGTTTCGGACGGTAATATTCCCGTTGATGAGTCGGGACAGCTTGCAATTGATGCAGAGCAATATCAAGAGATGATTTTAGATTTTCTTTCATCTAAGGAAAGCACACTCGTTACGCTCTTTTTGACAGGGGTAACGATAATAGCTTGTATAATCTATTGTAAATTTATAGAAAAGAGAAGCCTTTATTCTATGGGCTTTGTTAAGAGAAGGGCTCTGCCGTCTTATATTCTCGGAATTTTTATAGGATTTATTATGCTTTTTGCATGCTATCTTATTTGTGCGCTGACAGGCGCTTTAAAATTTGAGGGCGTGAATCCGTCTTTTGATATAAAATTCTTTCTTCTGTTTCTCGTCGCCTTTATCATTCAGGGCGCGTCTGAAGAGGTTTTTATGCGAGGCTTTCTCTTGATAAGCGCATCTCGTAGTTCTTCGGTTGCTACTGCTGTTGCAGTGAATTCTTTGGTGTTCGCATTTTTGCATTACGGGAATAACGGATTTGGTCTTGTGCCTCTGTTAAATATTCTCCTGTTTGGAGTTTTCGCTTCTCTGTATATGTTAAGAAGCGGAAGCATTTGGGGCGTTTGCGCCATTCACACCGCGTGGAATTTTGCGCAGGGAAATATTTTCGGTATGCCTGTAAGTGGTATGAATTTGCACGAAAGCCTTTTCGTAAGCTCTGTATCTGAAATAAGAAGCGCCACCAACGGCGGAGAATTTGGCTTGGAGGGAGGAATTGCGGTTACCCTTGTTTTGCTTGTTTCAATAATGCTTGTCGTTTTCCTGCCGAGCAAAAAAGGTCAGCCTTATTCCCCTGAAAATCAACAAAAAACCTCTTCTGAAGGAGAAATATGAGAAGTTCCGAGCAAAGCAGCTCTCTCAATTTTAGAGAAAAGCTCAGATATTTGAGAGAGAATACTTTTATTGTATCAAAAATATTTTTTATCCTCGCTATAGTTGCGCTGGTTTTTCGGGCGCTGTGCAGAATAAGCAGCGATTTTGCGGATTTTTTTAATCGACGAATAGCGTCAGGCGTGCGCTTTATAATGACGGGAGCGACAAATATTCTGCCTTTTTCTTTGGCAGAAATAATTATAATGCTTTTGCCATTCGTCTTTATCGCCATTGTTGTATTTGCCGTTATTTTCTCAAAAAGCAAGGAAAAAACAACAAGATACGTTATGCTGCTTCTTTCTATTATCGCTTTGCTTTATTTCTTATTTGTCTTTTCATACGCTTCTGGCTTTCAGACAAATACAATTGACAAGTCATTTGACCTACAGCAAAATGAAGTAACGGTAAAGGAATTAAAGGAAACGGCTACGTGGCTTGAAAGCGAGGCTACAAAACTTGCAGACACCTCTTTATTTGAACAATACAACACGAAAATGCCGTTTTCGTGGAAAGAAATGAATAAAAAGCTCAATTCGGCTTTTGACAAGTTGAACGGGGAATACGACTTTTTATGTAATTACTATACGAATAGCAAGAAAGTAATTTTGAGTCGCGCGATGTCATACACTCATACGCTTGGCGTATACACCTTTTTTACGGGGGAAGCGAATATAAACGTGACATATCCCGACTACACGGTGGTATTTACGGCGGCGCATGAAATGGCTCACCAAAGAGGCATAGCGAGAGAGAATGAGGCGAATTTTCTTGCCTTTGCCGTCTGTATCTCGTCAGACGATGAATATATACGCTATTGCGGCTATGTAAATATGCTTGAATACGTATTGAACGCTCTTAATTCTGCCTCACCTTCCGAATATAGCGCAGTAATAGCGTCGCTTTCGGATCCCGTTTTGATGGAAATTTTGGGGTATGCGCGCGTGTATCAGGAATTTGAGGATTCCCCTGTCGGTGAAATATCACAAACAATAAACGACACCTATTTAAAGAGTCAGGGAACAGAGGGAACGAGAAGCTACGGAATGGTCGTCGACCTTGCCGTCGCTTATTACAAAGCAGAGAAATCAAACGGCGAGTAACAAAATAAAAAACGCTGTATATACTGATATAGGAAATATTTAAAAAAATATTCATAAAATACTTCCTTTTTTGTTATTTATGTGGTATAATTCTATAAGAGAGAATATTTTAAAATGTCATGAAGCGAAAAGTGCATTAAATGGAGAGGATTTTATCGGATTTTTCCGATTATGTATAAATTATGGAGCAGATTGTTATAAACGGCGGCAAATCTCTTGTAGGAACCGTTGAGGTCAGCGGTTCAAAAAATGCGGCGTTGCCGATTTTGTTTGCCACTATATTGACGTCCGACGTTTGCATTATAGATAATGTTCCCCAGATAAGCGACGTTTCACTTACTCTGGACATTCTTCGCGAAATGGGCGCAACTGTTAAAGAAATTGATAAAAACACCTTTGAAATAGATACGAGAGAGGCGCAGAGCGGACGCTCGTCTTACGAGCTTGTGAGACAAATGAGAGCATCTACTTATATTATGGGCGTTGAGCTTGGACGCTTCGGTAACGCCAAGGTCGGCTGGCCGGGAGGCTGCAATTTCGGTATTCGTCCTATCGACCAACATATAAAGGCGTTTGAGGCTCTGGGCGCAAGCTTTGTAAATGAGAACGGATTTATTACCATTACGTCGGATAAATTGACAGGCAGCTCGATATATTTTGATACCGTTTCGGTAGGCGCTACCGTGAATGCGATTTTAGCATCGGTCTTTGCTGACGGTATAACGGTTATCGAGAATGCCGCAAAGGAGCCGCATATAGTTGACCTTGCGAACTTTCTTAACACCTGCGGCGCATCTGTAAGAGGCGCTGGTACTGACGTTATAAAGGTCAAGGGGTGTAAAAAATTACACGGCTGTACTTATACTATAATTCCCGATATGATAGAGGCGGGAACATATATGATTGCCGCGGCGGCTACCAAGGGAAAGCTCAAAATAGAGAACGTAATTCCCAAACATCTTGAGTCTATCACAGCTAAGCTCTGTGAAATGCAGGTAGACGTTGAGGAGGACGATGACTTCGTAACGGTTGCCTACGCAGGAAAGCTTGTAAACGTAAACGTAAAAACCCAGCCTTATCCCGGCTTTCCCACTGATATGCACCCTCAGATGTCGGTGCTTATGTGCCTTTCGCAGGGCACGGGAAGAATAACCGAGGGCGTGTTTGAAAACCGTTTCCGTTATGTAGAAGAGCTTTCGAGAATGGGCGCGTCAATTGAAGTCGCAGGCGAGACGGCTATTATCGAGGGCGGCAAGCCGCTTTATTCAGCGCCTGTAAAGGCAGTTGACCTACGAGCAGGCGCCGCTATGATTATCGCAGGTCTTTCCGCTAATGGAAAAACCGTGATAACCGACATAGAGTCTATCGAAAGAGGATATGACAATATCGTGGCTAAGCTGAAAGCGCTTGGCGCCGATATAGAAAAAACAGAAGCGTAAAGCTGATAAAAATGCAGAAAAATTTCTCATCTAACAGAGAAGCTTTCTGCATTTTTGTTTTTTATTATCTTCTGCTTCTTCTTTTTGGCTTTCTCTTTTTTGAAGCCAAAAGAGCTCCGAGCGAGGAAAGCAAAATTATGCATAAGTATGTAAACAGGATAAAAGAATAGGAAAGCGTATTGCTTTTTTCAAAAAATTGCGAAACGATAAAAAGCAAAAAGGCGAAAACGCAGCCGCAGACGCTGCCGCAAATCAAGCCTTGACTTCCTCTGAATTTTGCCCCAGAAAAGCCGCAAAGGAGAGAACATATAACAAGGCATATGTATGAGAAGGGCAAAATCAATTTTGTGGAATCCGCGTTTTTGTACGCTACAAGAGAGAGAACGAAAATGAATGATATAGAGAAAAGGGAAGTACAAAGCATACTGTAAATAATACTTGCGAGAAAGCCTCTCTCCGAGCCTTTTGCTATCTTTGCTTGGTGAACGTGAGCTTTATCCATAAAAAACCTCCGAAATATACTGTAGTAAAAGTATATTTCGGAGATCGCTTTTTTATGATAAATTACTGCTCGCTCTGTTCAGCTTCATTCGCCTTTACGTCTACGCTTCTTACAGCGCTCTTCAAAAAGCGAATTTTCGTCTTGTCCTTGCTTGTCTCAATAGTGATGGTTTCGTCGGTCATGCCTACTATCTTTCCGACAATTCCGCCGATAGTAGTTATTTCATCGCCTCTCTGAAGAGAATTTCGCATATCGTTTGCCGCCTTCTCCTGCTTCTTCTGGGGACGGATGAGAAGAAAATAAAATGCGATAACTACAACAACAAGCATAAGAATGCTACTCCATCCGCCAAGACCGTTGTTCGCTGTCGCCTCACCTTCAAGTAAAAATGTAAACATAAAAAATCCTCCAATATTATTTGTAAAATTTACATCAAATTCATTATACAATATAACAACAAAAAATGCAATAATTTTTTATAAAATCTATTATAATATTTTTACAGATATATTGACAAAATGTGATAAATATGGTAATATATTGGCAGAGTAAAATCTATCTTCAGAGGATACATTTGACAGGGGACGCTTCATTTATGTAAATAAAAGCGTTCCTTTTTGCAAAGCCTGTATTCTCAAAAAACAAAAAGGAGAAAAAAATGAAACTCATTTACGACGTAAAAGACAAACCCACGTTTGGAAAAACCATTGTGTTTGCCATTCAGCAGTTGCTTGCTATAATGGCGGCTACTCTCGTAGTTCCCGTTATAACAAACGCTAATGCAGGTCTTGTGGGAGCTGACGCTATGCAGCCCGCGGCAGCGCTTTTCGGCGCAGGCGTAGGTACGATAGTTTACCTGCTCTTTACAAAATTCAGAAGCCCTGTATTCCTTGGTTCTTCCTTCGCTTTCCTCGGCTCTATGGCAGCCGCATTCGCAGGGGCAAGCACAGTAGCCCTCGGTTATCTTGGCTTGGTGCTTGGCGCAGTTTTGGCAGGACTTGTGTACGTAATTATTGCGCTTGCTGTTAAGCTTGCAGGTGTTAATTGGATAAACAAGCTTATGCCCGCGGTTGTTATCGGCCCGACAGTTGCAATAATCGGTCTTTCTCTTGCAGGAAATGCAGTCGGCGATTTGCAGAAGGCTCCCGCAGGCGGTCATCCCCTCATTGCTGTTCTTTGCGGTCTTGTTACACTCTTTACAGTAATTCTTTGCTCTAACTTCGGTAAGAAGACTGTAAAACTCATTCCTTTCATTATAGGTATTCTCGCAGGATACGTTGTTGCTTCTATCTTTACCGTTATCGGTAACGTAGCAGGAATTGACGCTCTCAAGATTGTTGATTACTCTTCCTTCAAGGCTCTCGTCTCTGACGGCTTTACTGTAAACACAATTCTTACGTTCCCCAAATTCACATTCCTGACTGCGTTCGGTGACTTCGGTGAGCTTTCGGGCTCTTATATCGCAAGCGTTGCTATGGCGTACGTTCCCGTTGCGTTCGTTGTTTTTGCAGAGCATCTTGCAGACCACAAGAACATTTCTTCCATTATCGGAAAGGATCTTATCACAGATCCCGGTCTCTCCCGCACACTTTTGGGTGACGGTGTCGGCTCTATGGCAGGTGCTTTGTTTGGTGGTTGCCCCAATACCACGTACGGTGAGTCTGTTGCCTGCGTAGCTATTACGGGAAATGCTTCGGTTGTAACTATTTTTACAGCGGCAATAGGCGCAATACTTATTTCATTTATCGCCCCCTTCGT
The DNA here is from genome assembly GCA_045539995.1 of Eubacteriales bacterium. Taxonomy (GTDB): domain Bacteria; phylum Bacillota; class Clostridia; order Oscillospirales; family CAG-272; genus UBA1740. The sequence goes on along the minus strand of JAZQGJ010000060.1, from coordinate 41,046 downwards.
TGCTTTCGTTAATTCCATTCCCTCTTGCGTAATGGGTGGCGTATGTATGGCGCTCTACGGATTTATCGCAGTGTCGGGTCTTAAGATGTTCAAGGACATCGACCTTGGCGAAAACAAGAATCTCTTTGTTGTAAGTACAATACTTATTTCGGGTATCGGTGGACTCACTCTTACGTTCGGAAAGATAACGCTTACTTCTATTGCAGTTTCTCTTATCCTCGGAATTATCGTTAACGCTATGATTTCGGGAATTGAAAAGCGCATAAACAAATAATAAAAAACTAAAAAAGAGACACGGCAGCTTATGCCCTTGCGGCGCTAAGCTGCCGTTTTTCTATGCTTAGGGCAGAGCTTAATGTATTTATAAAAAATCAATTGCTATTCTTGCAAATGGTGTTGTAAATATTGCTCTGTTGTGTTATAATATAAGAAAGAAATTACGCCATTTATAAAAAGAGGTTTACGTATGGATAATGGAAGAATTATTTATAATAATCTTTATGACGAGCATCCAAAGCCCTCGGATAACATAAGTCACTGTCACGGCGACTATGAGATAATTTACGTCGTTGACGGAAAGGGAAGATATGTATTAGAGGGCGTTGAATACGAGCTTTGCGCCCACACTCTTATGCTTTTCTGTCCCAATGAGTTTCACTATATTGAGGTGTCGCCAAAGTGCGCGTATCACAGGCACGTTATCCGTTTTGATAAATCATTTTTGCAAAGAGACTCAGAATATTTACTTAAGCGCTTTGATGAAAAGTTGTCTGGCGCAGGGAACTTTTTCTCTGCTATGGATATTCCTGTTTCTGCGCTCTCTGTTTTTGAGCGTTTGAATAATCTTTCGCTATTGCCCGAAGCAGAAGCAAAAATTATGACCAAAATGCTTGTGGGCGAGCTTTTGGTATTGCTTTCGGTTGCATCTCCGACGGAAAGCAAGGAGAAGCGCGAGGGGCTTGGCGCAAAGGTGGCGCGATATCTTAATGAAAATATATCTGCCAACTTATCTCTTGACGAGCTTGCGAAAAGGTTTTACGTGAGTAAGTTTTACCTCTGTCGAGCCTTTAAAGCGCATAATGGTGTTTCTGTTGTGGGGTATATTAACAGTAAGCGAATTATGCTTGCAAAGGAAATGATAGATAGCGGTGAGAGCGCATCAAACGCGGCTCTTCGCGTGGGATTTGGAGATTATTCTTCGTTTTATAGGGCTTATAAAAAGATATTAGGACACGCGCCTAAAAAAGCATCTCCGTCACAAGAAATAACGCTTGTATAATATAAAAACAAGGATTAAGCGCTTTATGGAAGAAAGATATTCTGTTTTAGATAAAATAAACTCTCTCGAGGATTTAAAATTGCTGTCCGAAAAGGATATTCCCGAGCTTGCCTCTCAGATAAGAGATTTTTTAGTCGAAAACGTAAATCGAACGGGAGGACATTTAGCTTCAAATCTGGGGGTAGTGGAGATAAGTATTGCATTACACCGAGTTTTTAATTCGCCAAAGGACCATATAATATGGGACGTCGGACACCAGAGCTACGTTCACAAGATTCTGACAGGAAGAAAAGACAAATTTTCACGTTTGCGTCAGATAGGCGGAATTTCAGGCTTTACGCGACGTGAGGAAAGCGAGCACGACGCATTCGGCGCAGGGCATAGCAGCACCTCTGTTTCTGCCGCGCTTGGATTTGCAGAGGCTGAGAAATTAAAGGGAAGCGACGCATATACCGTAGCAGTAATAGGCGACGGCGCGTTCACAGGCGGAATGGTACACGAGGCGCTTAACAATATAAAAAAAGGGCTGCGCCTGATTATCATTCTCAATGAAAACGAAATGTCAATTTCTAAAAATATAGGCAGCTTCGCTCAGTATATATCTCATATACGCGCGTCAAACAACTATTTTAAAACAAAAAGCAGAACTATTTCTTTTCTTCATAAAATTCCTTTGTTGGGTAAGCCACTTTTCAAGCTGATAAAAAATATTAAGCAATGGATAAAGAATAGTCTTTACGGAAGTAATTATTTTGAAGAGCTTGGACTTTTCTATTTAGGTCCTGCCGACGGAAACGATTATTCGACTGTCGAGCGCCTTTTACGAGAAGCTAAAAATAAGGGTGAAAGCGTAATCGTTCATTTAAAAACAAAGAAAGGCTTTGGGTATTCTCCGGCAGAAGAAAAGCCCGACCTTTTTCACAGTGTTTACGCAAATAAAAAACAGGGCGAGACCTTTCACGAGGCGTTTGGTGACGAGCTCGTCAAAATGGCGGAAAAGGATAGTAAAATCTGCGCCATCACCGCGGCTATGGCTGACGGCACGGGGCTGAAGGAATTTTCAAAAAAGCATCCCGACAGATTTTTTGACGTTGGAATAGCAGAAGAGCACGCCCTCACCTTTGCGTCAGGACTTGCCGCTGCAGGTATGAAGCCTTACTTCGCGGTTTATTCAACGTTTTTGCAGAGAGGGTATGACAATCTTTTGCACGATATCGCCTTGCAAAAATTACCCGTTCGTATTTGCGTCGACAGAGCAGGACTTGCGAAAGCGGATGGGGCGACGCATCACGGTATTTTTGACGTCAGCTTTGTCTCTCATATTCCCGAGTTTTCTATTTATGCGCCTGCTACAACATCCTCTCTGCGTGAAATATTAAAGGAAACGGCAAATGTAGACGGCCCCTCTTTGATAAGGTATCCGAATTCAACCGATGACGCCGAAATAATAAGCGCCTTTTATCCTATGGAGGATTATGAAAGCTTTGGTATAAGATGCGACTTTTTGGAGGATGACGCACTTGACGCCATAATTATTTCATACGGAAGTATAGTAAAAGAGGCGATATATGTAAAGAAGCTTTTAAGCTCGGAAAATATAAATATAGGACTTATTTTGCTTGAAAGGCTTAAGCCGTACGACAATGTTGCAAAAGAGCTTTCCTTTATACTGCCGAAAAAACCGTGTAAGATAGTATTTCTTGAAGAGGGGATTTATTACGGCGGTGCGGGAATGCTTTTGCGAGATGAGCTTTCTTTCTTAGACAAGGGAAAAGAATTTACAAATGCAGATAACTATTCTATTCTTGCAATAAAAGACAATTTTGCCATTCCTTGCGAAAATACCGATTATTATTCATACTGTCACATAAGCGCGCGTGATATAGTGAAAGCTATAAAATACGAAAAGTGAAATGTAAGTTTTGGGTATACGAGAAACAATTAACTCTTGTATACCCTTTTTTCTATTTTTATGACAATTTTCTATATTTTTTGCAGTTACAAAAAAGCATTTAATGAGTATAATATTAATATACTATTAGAAAAAGTCTCGAGAAAGGATTTAGATATGGAACTTATACTCATAAGCGACACAAAGCTTAAGGTTATGCTTAGTGCAAGCGATATGCAGAAATATGAGCTTGATAACGAAACGATAGACTATGATAATACCGAAACACGCAGAGCCTTTTGGCAGATACTCGATGAAGCAAAGCATAGAACGGGCTTTGACGCGGCGAGCGAAAAGGTTTTTATTCAGGTTTATCCCTCGCGTGGAGGCGGCTGTGAAATGTACGTGACAAAGCTCGGCGCTCTTTCCTCTGCGCTTCCTGAGGATGCGCTTTCGAGAAAAACAAATTTTTCGATGCTGAGGGGCAGAATAGGAATATACCATTTTGAAAACATAGAAGACGTAATTACCGTATGTAAAAAACTGAAGCAGTTAAGATATATGCTCGAAAGCGGATTATATTATTCGGAAAACGGGGGCTATGATCTCGTAATACACGAACGGCTGCAAAACAGCATTATGAATTCGGGCTTTATAAGCGAATATAGCTTTATAGAGGAATACGCAAAGCGGCGTCACGGAATGATTGAGCTTGCTTACATAAAAGAACACGGAAAATGTATAGAAGAAAGCAACGCGGTAGAAAAGCTTTCTGCTCTGTAATAAAAATTGAATAATCACTATTTATATAAAAGCATTTAATCATTGAATGTGAAAAAGGCAGCCATACCGAAACCGATATTGACTGCCGTTTTTATTATTAAAAGAAATATTATTTGTTTATTATGGACTTTAAGAAGTTGTAAGCGGTTTTTATGTCAACTTCAGGAGTATCTCCTACCTCTCGCTCTATGGTAAGGAATCCCTTATAGCCGATATCGTCAAGAGCCGCAAGGTAAGCAGGGAAATCTATGTCACCTTGACCGAGAGCGACCTCTTGATATGCCTTTCCTGCCGCAACGGGACCTTCTATAATGTGATAAACTACCTCAGGATCGCAGTACCCGTATTTCTTTCCGTCCTTTGCGTGGGTATGGAATATGTAATCCTTCAAATTATAAACTGCATCTACGGGATTCTCGCCTATGACCATCACTAAATTTGCAGGGTCAAGGTTTACGCCTACGCCGCGAGAGTTTAGCCCATCAAGGAAGCCTTTTAAGGTAACAGAGCTTTCAGGACCCGTTTCAATAGCAAAATGCGCGTTGCAGCTGTCAGCAAACTGACTAAGCTCAAAGCAAGCCTCCTGCATGATCTTATAGCGATCATGATTTGGGTCATTCGGTATAACGCCTATGTGCGACGTAACTATTTCACAGCCGAACTCAAGTCCAATATCCATAACCTTCTTCAAATTATCAATGGCTTTAGGATTCGTTTCCTTGTTGCTGAGAGGTATTCCGAACTCTCCGAGAATTGCTGAAAAACGGAGTCCGTTGTCCTTCATAACGGCGATAGTATCTTTGCGCATATTAGCGGGCAAATCAGGATCAAAATAAGTTTGAATGCCGTCTGCGCCCATTAAAGCCGCCTTCGCTACGGCTTCTTCAAAGGAAGTTTTGTATGCATGGCTTATAACGCCTATTGGGAAATTATACATTTACATTTCCTCCTGAAACTTGTTATTTGCCGTTATTATAACACATGTTTTCTTCTTTGTAAATGGATAAAAAGGTGTTTTTTATACAAATTTTACTTCGCAAAAACACAAATACAACATATTTGAAAAAGACCTTTTAACTTGCCATTTATATATAAAAACGGCGTTCAAGCTGCAATAATGTTGAACACCGTTTTTTTATTTTACTTAAATAATTTTATTTGTTTATTATGGATTTCAAGAAGTCGTAAGCGATTTTTATATCTGCTTCGGGAGTGTCTCCTACCTCTCTCTATGGTAAGGAATCCCTTATAGCCGATATCCTCAAGAGCCGCGAGATACGCAGGGAAGTTTACGCTTCCGTTTCCGAGCGGAACCTCTTCGAAAGCCTTTCCTTCTGCAATTGAATCCTCAATAACGCGGTAAATTACTTCGGGATCACATTCGGTCAATTTGTTTCCGTCCTTTGCGTGAGTATGAACTATGTAATCCTTTAAGTTGTAAACTGCCTTTACAGGATCGTCGCCTGTAACCATTACCAAATTCGCAGGGTCAAGGTTTACGCCTACGCCACGTGAGTGAAGAGTATCGAGAAACGCCTTTAAGGTCGCAGAGGTCTCAGGACCTGTTTCAATAGCAAAATGCGCGTTGCAGCTGTCAGCGTACTGACTAAGCTCAAAGCAGGCCTCCTGCATTATCTTATAACGGTCATGGTTCGGGTCGCTCGGTACAACGCCTATATGTGTAGTAACGATTCCGCATTCAAATTCAAGGCTCAGATCCAAAAGTCTCTTGGAATCTTCAATTAGCTTCGGATTTTTTTGGGGGTCGGTGAAGCCATGTCCGAAGTCACCGCAAAGCGCAGAAAAGCAAAGACCGTTATCCTTAACAAAAGCGAGGATTTCCTTGCGCTTTTCTGTGGTAAGCTCTTCGGGAGAAAGCTCACCCTTTACAGCATAAGACTGAATGCCGTTCGCGCCTATCGCCGCAGCCTTCTTTACAGCCTCCTTGAAGGGGAGCTTAAAGCTGTCGGTAATAACACCTATTGGAAAATTATACATTTCGTATTTCCTCCTGAAATTTATATATCTGAATACATTATATCACTTTTTTATAGCTTTGTAAAGAGAAAAAATGGCTATTTTTTAAAACTATTCAATAAATAAGACAGCGTTTTTAAAATTGGCCTTCCGTTTAACAGACAAATTGCAAAGACGCATATAAGCTGCAAAAACAGAGGATAGCTTTTTGCTGTCAGCAAAATAAAGACCTGAGCGAATATAACTATTGTGTTACAAGCAAGTATGGGGGCGTTCATTTTGAATTTTATATATTTGCGCGTATTGATGGCCCTGATTATAAAAACAACGAAATAGCTTACAAACGTGGCTATAGCCGCGCCGTTAGCGCCGAGGGGCGTAGGAATTAAAATTAAGTTCAAAGCAATGTTGAGTATGGCGCCTATCATAGCGGTGTAAAAGGAGAGCATACTCTTTTTTTCCATAAGATAAATTACGCCCATAAACGTGACAAGGCTGGAAAAAACAGTTGCCAAAGAGAGCATGGGGATATATTTCCAGGACTCATAATAAGCGTCCGTTGTCAGTATTCTTGTCGCAATCTGTGAAAGGGCTATCAAAAAAGCTGCTGAAATAAACATAATTGCCTGAAAGTTATCGAAAATCTTCGAAAAGAAGTCGGAATGCTCGTCGTCTCCCTCGCTCTTTTCCTTTACGGCAGAATATTGCCACGCCTCGCAAAAGATGCCCGAAATCATAATTAAAATAGTGGGAAGCTTGTTCGAGACCGCATAGAGACCGTTTACCTCTGCGCCTATAATGTGACGTATCATATATCTGTCCGAAACGTTTGTTACCCACCAAAAAATTGTAGTAGGAATAAGAGGCAGGCTATAACGAAGCATCTTCTTCGCTGTATCAAGCTCAGTAAGAGAAAAATTGATCTCTCTGTAAAGCCTTGCCGCAATGAAAAGAATAAGAGAGCAGAGCGCATCTGCTATCACTACCGACAGAACGTATCCTAAAACGTCAAGCTTAAATCCAAGCAGAAATATCAGATTGAAAATAATGGTTAAGGCCGTGCCGATAATTCCTTGTATAGCGAATAGCTTCATCTGCCCCCTCGCGCGAATAAATTGCGCGAAGATTGAATGTAGGCAGGAGGAAATTGCGTATAGCGTGATAAGCCATCCGTAGCCCTCAAGCATTTCGATAAAATTGAAAAGCGGAGTGAGCAGAGCAAAAACTACTGCGCTTACGGCAAAAACGGCAATACCTGTCGAGAGCGTTTTTTTTCGGTTTTCGGTGTCATCTATGCAAAAGCGAAAAACGGCATCAAAGACACCGAGTGACAAAAGCGGTATTAAAAAGTTTGCGCTTTGAGTGATTAAATCGGCTGTTCCGTATTGCTCTGTAGTAAGGCAGGAGGTGTAAAAGCGAACAAGGAAAAAAACCAATAGCTTTGAGCTGAAGGTTCCTATTCCTAATACGGTAGTGTTAGAAATTAGTTTTTTGTACTTATTCATTAATTATTTTTCGGCAGACTCAACGTCCGCAATCATATTTACGCGTACAGCGTGGCGGCCGCCCTCAAATTCGGAACAAAGAAAAAGATCAACAATATCTTTAGCGAGACCGATTCCTATAACTCTTGCGCCCATGCATAATACGTTAGCGTCATTATGCATACGTGTCATTTTAGCGCTGAACGTGTCACCGCAAACGGCTGCGCGAATGCCCTTGTACTTGTTCGCTGTCATGCTCATTCCGATTCCTGTTCCGCAGACTAAAATTCCAAAGGATCCATCAAGGTCACTCTGAACGCTCTTTGCTACAGCAGAGGCAAACTCGGGGTAGTGACAGGATTCTGCGCTGTTAGTTCCGCAGTCTATGACTTCATATCCCTTTTCCCTTATATAGTCTGCAAGCTCTTCTTTCATAAGGTATCCTGCGGAATCCGCGCCGATATAAATTTTTTTCATAACTGTATCTCCATTTATGTGTTAGTTTGTTTTTTGTTGTTTTTCTTTTTCAAGCCGTTCACGCTCTGCCGACGGCATACGAAGATAGGTCGGGGCAAAGGAAACGTCATCCAAAGCGCCTCCGTTTTTGAAAATTTCATATGCGCAAATTGCGGTTGAATGCGCGTTTTGATTTATCAGTGACACAGGAGTTTCCTGTATTGAAAGTGGGAAATCGGAAAGAAAGGCTTTTGCTATTTCATATCCGTCTCCCGACAGATAAATCTTTCTGTCTTGATATTTTTCGCAAAGCTCTTTTGACAGCTCCTGTAGTGAAATCGCTCTGTCGTCGGTCAATCTCACAAGCGCCCCGTCCTTACGTTCAAAGAGCGCGTTGTAAACTTGATTTCTTCTTGCGTCCATAACGGGACAGTAAATTCCGTCAAGAGGGAAAAGATTTTGAGCTAAAGAGTGAAGCGTCGATACAGGGACGCAAGGAACACCTCTGCCGAATGATAACCCCTTTATTACGGCAACTCCTATTCGTACACCTGTAAAAGAACCGGGTCCTACCGCGCAGGTAAAAAGCTCGATATCGTCGATTTTAACCCCTGCCTGCCGCATGGCCTGTTCAGCCATAGGCAGTAAAAGCTCACTGTGAGAAAGAGCGTTGTGACATACAAAGGAGGACAACATTTTTTCGTTTTCGCATACTGCGGCGCAGGCAACCTTTGCCGTACTGTCAAGCGCTAAAATCTTCAAGAATAGCCCCTCCTTCTATGATAATTTCTCTTTCTTCATCTGATTTACTTGTTTTTTTAATAGTTACGGAAATTGCGTCAGACGGAATTTCACTTATAATATTTTCACTCCATTCGCAAATGCAGTAGCCGTCCTTTGCGAGATAATCATAAAAACCTATAGAGGTCAGATCGTCCTCATCTTCAATACGGTACATATCGAAATGAAATACGGGAATTTTCCCGTTTCGGTATTCGTTTACAATGGTATAAGTGGGGCTTCTTACTCCACAGAGGGAAAGAGAGGAGGCAAAGCCTCTTGTAAAAGCAGTCTTTCCTACTCCCATTTCACCGTATAGAGCAACGAAAGCGCTTCTTTTTCCTTTTTCCAGAAGAAAATTTGAAAGACGTCTGCCGAGAGATTCTGTTTCTTCTGTTGATTTTGTCAGGAAGGTCATTTTATTTCCTCCAGATAATGCGAAATGTCATCTCCCAATACAAAGGAAAGGGAAGAGCGATATTCCTTTAAACGCGCGTCGGCTTCGTCTGAATTTATATCGTAGCTATTATCTAAAATAGCGCGTAAAAGCGTGTTTTTAGGCGTATCATCGGGGTCTGTGAGCTCAAGCGCGGCAACGTCATATCCATAGTAACGCAGTCTTAAAAGGCGAAGGCCGTCCGTAAGAGCTTCGCACAGCTTGTTTCTCAGCTGACCGTAAGAAGAGACGAATGAAAGCGCAGGCGCGCTTATTCGGCTATTGAGATAATGATGGCAACAGGGAGTTGAGAGAATGACCCTCGCCCTTAATTCAGCGCCGTGATTTATTACAATGTCGGTGGCTACGTCGCAAGCGTGCAGGGAAATGACCATGTCGGGCTGAATATCACGTGGGGTGTTTCTCACGTCATCGCAGACAAATCTCATTCCGTCGAAGCCAAGTGAGGTGGCAACAGACGAGCAATACTCAATAACGTCTCGCTTCAGGTCTATACATAGCATATCGACCTCTCGGCCCTTTATATATCGCAAATAATAGTAAACTGCAAAGCTCAGATAGCTTTTTCCGCAGCAGAGGTCATAAACTGTCAAAGCGCCCGCGCTCGACAATTCTCCGTAAATATCCTCGATATGCTCAAGGAAGCGATTTATCTGACGGAATTTTCCTTGCTTTTTATCATGCACACGCCCTTTTTCGTCGCTTATGCCGAGGAATTTCAAAAAGGGCTCTGCGCCGTTCAAAATGTAATTCTTTTGCCTGTCAAAATCAGAGAGGACGATCCTTTTGTCCTCTGAGACGGGAAGTGAAAGCGCTTTTTGAAGAGCGTTTGCGCCGAGAAGAACTTCATTCCCCTTTTTATTTCTTTTATATTCGACGTCTCCTGCCGACGTAATTAAATTGACTTGAGAATATCCGTCTATAAGACGGGCGATGCTGTTTTCTGCGCAATCGGTCTCCATATTTGAGTGAAAGACCTTACCGCCCTCTTCAAACGCTTCAAACGCAAAATGCTTTTTCTGATTGTGTACGCACAAGCGTCCCACCTGCTTTGTGGGGAGAGTGTCTACAGGACGTGAAAAAACTAATTTTTTCAGCGTGTCTGTCTCTATGGCGCTATATATAATCTGGATAAGCTGAGCTTTAATATTCATTTTTTAATCCTTGTGAAAATGAAATTTGTTTTCTTCACCATTAAGAAGTCTCTTGATATTGCTTCTGTGGCAGAAAACAACTATAAACGCCATAAGCAGGCAAATAACCATAATGATTGGATTATACATTCCGTCTCCTGCGAAAATCTCCATATATCCTTGCATAAATATAGGCAGAAATGCCGCGCACACGACGGATGCGAGGGAAATGTACTTTGTCATAGCGACTAATAAAACGAAGAGAAGCAATAGGGCAAGAAAAATAGGTGGAGAAAGAAAAGCCAACATAGCGAAGGTGCAAAGAACGCCCTTGCCACCCTTGAAGCGATAGAAAACAGGCTTTATGTGTCCTACCATGCAGAAAAATCCACTTAAGAAGCACAATTCATTCCAAGAGAGCCCCTTGGCGAAATAAAAGCCGAAAAGGAAGCCTGTCAGTAAAATAGACAAAGCGACCTTAAGAATATCGCCCGCCAAAGTAAAAAACATTGCCTTTTTTCCGTACGTGCGTACTATATTGGTTAAGCCCGCGTTTCCGCTTCCGTGATTTCTTATATCATCACGGTACATAAGCCTTGAAACAATGATAGCGCTGTTTATGCTTCCCAAGAGATAAGAAACTATGAGGGTAAGTAAAATACAGATAATATATATTATATATACACTAAAAGATTCGGTAGCATTGCCGAAGAGTGTAACAAAAAGTCCTTTTTCGAGCATAGTTCCTCCGTTATTTGTTGCGATCAAATAGGCTGCGCAGCCGTTTTGAATTGTTTTTTAAGCGTCTTTCGCTTTCAGCTTGATTTTTTTCGGCTGAAATAACGTCGTCGCCATCTAAAACAATTTCTATGACGTCCTTCTCACGAAAATGCGGAAAACCGGATTTTGAGAGAAGAATTTCCTCCGACGTTTCGTCGGAAATGCATATAAGATAATCACCCTCGATCCTGTCTATCGAGGCGCTTATTTTCTTTGTCATAATTTCTCCTTTTGAAAGTGAAAAAAACAGTTAAACACCTATATTATTATACCATTTTTTAGAGTAAAGTCAATAGTTTGAAGACTAAAATGTAAAAATGGGGCAATTATGCTTGACAAGAAGTTTTTTTTGGGATATAATATAATGAATTACTTTAGAAAGGTGGAAAATTAAATATGAGCATTAACAAAGAAGATTTAAGTGACAAAATTAAAAAATCCGCCTTCTGTCTCGGAAACGGGTTGAAAAGGCTTGAGTGTGAAATTAAAAAGGCTCGATGTTGCAGCTGTTCCGAAATTAAAAGCAGTATAAATAAAGAAAATTTTAAAAAAGGCGCTGAATATCTTTCTAAAGAGGCTGTTTGCGTAAAAGAGAATATAAAAAGCGCGTATGAAAGCGTAAAAGAGGATATAAAGGCAATAAGAGACCGAGATCCCGCCGCAACGTCGGATCTTCAGGTGCTTTTGCTTTATTCGGGCTTGCACGCAACAATGGCTCACCGAGTAGCTCACCGATTGCATAAAAAGGGTCATACCTTCGTCGCAAGAGCTATAAGCCAGAGCGCGAAGTTCGTTACGGGAATTGAAATTCATCCGGGCGCTACGATAGGCAAGGGCTTCGTAATTGACCACGGTAGCGGTATAGTTATTGGAGAGACCGCGGAGATAGGCGATAACTGCACTCTCTATCAGGGAGTAACGCTTGGAGGTACTGGTAAGGATACGGGAAAACGTCATCCCACGCTTGGAGATAACGTCCTTGTAGGAGCAGGAGCAAAGGTTCTTGGACCTTTTAAAGTGGGAAGTAATTCCAAAATCGCCGCAAACGCAGTGGTCTTAAAGGAAATTCCCGAGAATTCGACAGCCGTAGGCGTTCCCGCAAAGGTTGTAAAGGTCGGTAATACAAGAATAGATGAATTGGACCAGATTCATATACCCGACCCCGTTGCTCAGGAAATAGCAAGACTTGAAAAGAGACTTGCCGCGCTTGAAAAGAGCATGGCGTCTGAAAACACAAAGAAAAAATAAAAAATATTACCGTTTTAAAAAAGGATTTGAATTATGATACAGTTTTATAATACGATGTCGGGCAAAAAGGACGATTTTGTTACGTTAGAAGAGGGCAAGGTAAAAATGTATGCCTGCGGCCCTACAGTTTATAATTTTTTCCACGTCGGAAACGCGAGATGCTTCGTCGTTTTCGATATGCTGCGTCGCTATCTTGAATACAGAGGCTATGACGTAACCTTCGTACAGAATTTTACCGATATAGATGATAAGGTTATTAGACGCGCAAACGAGGAAGGACTGACCTATAGCGATATAGCGAAGCGTTATATTGATGAATATTTCACTGACGCAAGAGGCTTGGGCGTAAGGGCGGCGACTGTGCATCCGCTTGCTACCGATAATATAGATATGATTATTGAGATAGTAAAAAACCTCGTTGAAAAGGGCTACGCTTACGAGTCGAAGGGCGACGTTTATTTCAGAACTCGCAACTTCAAGGATTACGGAAAGCTTTCGGGACAGCCGATTGAGGACCTCGAGTCCGGCGCGCGCATTGACGTTTCCGATTTGAAGGAGGATCCGCTTGATTTCGCGCTTTGGAAGTCCTCGAAGCCGGGCGAGCCTCATTGGGCTTCTCCTTGGGGAGAGGGAAGACCTGGATGGCATATTGAATGCTCGGCAATGGTACGCCGCTACCTCGGCGAGAGCATAGATATTCACTGTGGCGGTCAGGACCTCATATTCCCCCATCACGAAAATGAAATTGCTCAGTCCGAATGCTGCAATGATAAGGTGTTTGCGCGTTATTGGCTTCACAACGGTTATATAAATATAGACAACAGAAAAATGTCAAAATCTCTTAATAACTTCTTTACAGTAAGAGAGATAGCAGAGCAGTACGGATATCTTCCTATAAGATACTTCATTCTCAGCTCGCATTACAGAAGCCCTATCAACTTTTCAAAGGAAATAATAGAGCAGGCTCAAAACGCCCTTGAGAGAATTTTCAACTGCGCCGACGCGCTCGATTTCTTCCTTAAAAACGCTCCCGAAGAGCCTATCAGAGACGATGAGAAGAATCTTATTTCCAAGTTTGATGAGGTGAGAACAAAATTTGTTACCGCTATGGATGACGACTTTAATACGGGAGAGGGAATTGCGGTTATCTTCGATTTGGTACGCGAAATCAATACTCTTATAAACGCTTCTGTTGCTCCTTCAAAGAGCGCTGTTTTGGAAGCGAAAAAGATATTTGACGAGCTTACCGAGCTTTTCGGCTTCGTAAAGGAAAAGGAAGATGACGCCGAGCTTATTGCTGAAATTGAAGCGGCAATACAGGCGAGAGCCGATGCAAAAAAGGCTAAAAATTATGCAGAAGCCGACAGAATAAGACAAGAGCTTGCCGAAAAGGGCGTCATTCTTCAGGATACCCCCCAGGGCACAAAATATCAGATAAATAAATAATTTCAAAAACAAGATCTGCATCCCGTTGGAAAAAGCAACGGGATGTTTTTTTATTTTATCAAAGAGTAAAATATATAAAAGGGGGCTGTCTCAAATGAATTTTTGAGACACCCGCTTTTTGCTTTGAGGGGATAGGCAGATTTGAGGAAAAATCGCCGTTCTTCGTCCCGAAGGCGTATTGTGCCGAGAGGGGGAAGACGGCGATAAAAGAAGCCCATTAAAATGAGGAAATCCGTAGGATTTCAACCTTATAAAAGTATTTTTTCACAGATATAATTCATTCTCTGGGCTTGGTGTGTTTTTTTATAAAGTGTCGGGCTTCTTTGGTTTTACCAAATATGACAGCCCTTTCGTCAGCTCAATTTAAGCTCTGAATTTTTGATATCCAGAATTTTTCTCATTTGGGAATTAGCAAGTACAAGAGCGGCGACGACGAGCGTGAGTATAAGCTCGGGAAGCAGATATCCGCCGTTATATAAAAGCGAATAAGCGTACTTGCCCATACCGTCGGGCGCCCACTGTCCCCATATAACGACACCCGTTACGAAGTGGCAGACAAAACGCAGGAAAACGGAAAGAGACAGTCCGAGAAATATACCGAAATGGCGTACCTCTTTAAATTCGCCGTTTTTCTTCTGGCGGAAAAGACGGAAATTCTTGAAAATTCCCGCGAGTCCCAAGACGGTGAACGGAAGCAGGTAGTCGAAGAAAAGACATACAACAACCGTCACCCAGCCTTCACAGTAGATGAACACATCACCCTCTATGATAGCCTGTAAAAGCTGGAAAAGCGAATAGACGAACGCCGTGCCGAGCCCCTTAGCCAAGCCGAATTTTACGGCTATTAAGCATATAGGCAGCATGCTTACGAGCGTGACGGAGCCGCCGAGAGGCATACTCCAGAGCTTTATAAAGCTCAAGGCAACCGAGAGCGCCAGCATAACGGCGCATTGTGTTAGTGAAATGACAAACCTTTTCATTTCATCCTCCTAAAAATAAAGATACCGCATCGGAATCAATCCGTGCGGTAATTTCATTTAGAATAGAAATGTTCTATAATAGAAATCTTCCTACGACGGCATTATCCGTATCAGGTTAAAGGGTTCGGAGAAATCCGTCTCAGCTCTGCCTAAGGCAGCGCACCCCTGATCTATTGATTCTTTGCAGTTCGATTGTATTTTAGCACATATAAACAGAATTGTCAATACATTTTTGTTAAAAAAGTACACAAAATTTTCTTGATTTTTCCACTGTATTGTTGTATAATATAATAAAGGATATTTGAAAGGAGAAGCACTATGAAAAACTTTTTGGCTGCTATAGGAGTCCTTGCTATGCTTGCAGGTACAGCTCTGGCTGTTGTTATGCTTTGGGAGAAGTATAATAGCTGTAAAGAAGAGCTTGAAGCGGGGGATGAGGATGCAGAGCTTGAAGAAGAGACCTTAGAGCCTGTAATCGAGGAATAATTTCTTATAAATAAGTTTAGCTTTAATCTTTTTGGAATATTTTATGGGGCGCAAATAAGCGCCCCTGATTTTTTAGCCCTCGTAATAACAAAAAATGTGTGAAAGGAATCCAAAGCTTCCTTTCACACATAAAAAATGACGTATGTTATTTGATTTCTACGGTAACGTGTTTACCGCAGTTGTTAGCCGCAGCCTTCATAACGGCGCGTATAGCCTTGGCTATCTTGCCGTGTCTGCCGATTACCATTCCGGTATCGTCTTCTGCTACCGAAAGCACCAGCGTAACGTTATCTCCGTCTACGGTTTCGACTACTGAAACCTCGTCGGGAGAATCAACAATTGCGCGCGCAATATCGGTGAGGATAAGCTTCAAATCCATTATTATTCTCCTTTGTAGAAAAATTTAAGAGCGAACTACAAAGAAAAATTACTTAATGATTTCGCTTTTTTTGAAGAGAGCTTTAACTGTCTCGGTAGGCTGAGCGCCCTTTGCGAGCCATTCTGTAGCCTTTTCAGCGTCAATTTTGATTTCAGCGGGAGATGTGAGGGGATTGTAGTATCCGATTTCCTCAATAAATCTGCCGTCTCTGGGGTATCTGCCGTCCGCAACGATTACGCGGTAGAAGGGAGCCTTCTTTGCGCCCATTCTTCTGAGTCTGATTTTTACCATTGTTTTTTTCCTCCGAAAATATATAATAAATTTATTTATAAAAATCCGAATTAAAACGGAATTTTCATCTTTGAATTTCCAAAGAAGCCACGCATCTTCGAGGAAGATAACTGCTTCATCATTTTCTTCATTTGCTCGAATTGCTTTAAAAGACGGTTTACGTCTTCCACTGAACAGCCACTACCCGCCGCTATGCGCTTCCTGCGCGAGCCGTTTATTATTTCGGGCTTTGCGCGTTCCTTCTTTGTCATGGATAGCACGATAGCCTCTGTTCTTGCGAGTTGCTTTTCGTCAACGTTCATATCCTTTAACGAGCCTGCCTTTACGCCGGGAAGCATAGATATGAGCTGCTCAAGGCTGCCCATCTGCTTTATCTGCTTGAATTGAAGCAGAAAGTCATCTAAGGTGAAGGACGCGTCGCGCATCTTCTTTTCAAGCTCTTCGGCTGTTTTCTGGTCATAAGCCGCTTCTGCCTTTTCAATCAGCGACAGCACGTCTCCCATTCCGAGAATACGGGAAGCCATTCTGTCGGGGTGGAAAAGCTCGATAGTGTCTAACTTTTCGCCCGTTCCTACAAATTTAATAGGCTTACCCGTTATATATTTTACCGAAAGCGCGGCGCCGCCTCTTGTGTCGCCGTCCATTTTACTGAGAACTACGCCCGAAATGTCGAGCAAGTCGTTAAAGGACTCGGCTACGTTAACGGCGTCCTGACCTGTCATAGCGTCTACAACGAGCAGAATTTCGGCGGGCGCAGTCGCCTCCTTGATATTCTTTAACTCGTCCATAAGCTCTTCATCTATATGAAGTCTGCCTGCGGTATCTAAAAATACCATATCGTATCCGTTTTTACGGGCATGCTCTATGCTCGCGCGAGCGATTTCAACGGGGGAAATGCCGTTGCCCATAGAAAATACGGGAAGGGAAAGCTGCTCTCCCACAATTTCAAGCTGCTTTATGGCGGCGGGACGGTAAACGTCGCAGGCGACAAGCAAAGGATTTTTCCCTTTCTTCTTATACATACCCGCGATTTTTGCGCTGTGCGTGGTTTTGCCCGCGCCCTGTAAGCCGACCATCATTATGACCGTAGGAGGCTTTGAAGAAATTTCGAGCTTGGGCGTTTCTCCGCCCATGAGCTTGATAAGCTCCTCGTTTACTATCTTTACTATTTGCTGAGCGGGAAGAAGGCTCTCAAGCACCTCGCTGCCTACGGCTCTCTCCGTAACCGATTTAACAAACTCACGCACGACCTTGAAGTTGACGTCAGCTTCAAGCAGCGCCAGCTTTATTTCACGCATTCCCTCGCGCACGTCGGCTTCCGAGAGTTTTCCTCTGTTCTTGAATTTTTTAAAGGCGTTAGCCAATTTATCTGCAAGGCTCTGGAACAACTTATGTTCCTCCTTTTTTAGTTTTTGGATAAAATCATTTCAGCGCATTTCAGCGCTTTGCTCGCAAGATTTTTTACGTTTTTGTCCGTGTGTTCGGAAAAGTTCTTTGAGAGTGAAATCAGCTCTTTTGCTACAGCTTGCATTTCTGTAAAGTCAGAGGCAAGACCTAAACGCTCTTCAAGAAAGAAAAGCTCTTCCTCACCCTTCTTTATAATATGCCGAACACCCTGTCGGGAAATACCCTCGTTTTCAGCAATCTCAGATAGGGAAAGGTCATCGTCATAATACATTTCAAGTATGCTCCGACTGCGTTCTGATAAAACCTCTCCGTAAAAATCAAGCAAATACGGAATGTTCATATTCTTCTCAAACATACTTACCTCTGAACCTGTAAAACAAATTGCTTTACAAGTATATCATAATAATTCACGTTTGTCAAGTGTATTTTAATATAAAAGGGCAAAAAAAGCGAAAAAATAAAAAAAATAATAAAAAATTTTAAAAAAAATCAAAAAAAGACTTGATATTTTGATATAAATGTGTTATTATTAATAACTGTATGAAACGCTGTTGAAGTTTCGCACCCTCTCAGGTGAGACTTTGATAGGATGAAAATTTTAAGGAGGAATAAAATGGCTAATATCAAGTCCGCAAAGAAGCGTATTAAGGTTATTAAAGCAAAGAGCCTTCAGAACCAGATTTTCAAGACCAATATGCGTACACTTATAAAGAAGTACGACAAGGCGCTTGAGAGTGGAGACAAGACAGCGGCAGAGGCTGCATACAAGGCAGCAGTTAAGAAGATTGACCAGGCAGTTTGCCGTGGCATCATTCATAAGAACTGCGCAGCTCACAAGAAGAGCAGCTTTACTGTTAAGCTCAACAAGATGGCGTAAATTTGTATATTATAAAAAAGCGCACGGAGATAACCCACTCTGTGCGCTTTTTTGCTTGTAAAAAGCAAAAAAGCAGCCCCAAGCATTTTGCAAGGAGCTGTTTTTTATTTAATATTTCTCGTTCAATCAGTTGCTAACATAGGGAAGAAGAGCAGCCTGACGCGCGCGCTTAATAGCTGTTGTAAGCTCACGCTGATGCTTTGCGCAGGTTCCGGAAACACGGCGAGGAAGAATCTTCGCGCGCTCGGAAATGAATTTCTTCAATCTCGGAACATCCTTGTAATCGATAACGTCAACTTTATCGGTGCAGAAAGCGCAAACCTTCTTTTTTCTATGCATATTAGGACGGAATGAACGCTGTGTATCGTTTCTATCCATTTTTAATAATCCTAAACCTTTCTGACTCAAAATCTAACTTCACTTGACCTTATGAGCCTTATGTCAAGAGCGACTTTCGTCGAATTTTCAGAACGGCAAACCGTCGTCTGCTGTGATTTCCTCAAAGTTTGAATCGGGAGCATTCGAATAAGCGGGAGTACCGTAATTATTTGTGGGAGTAAACTGCGAGGGGGCGCTGTCCTGCGCACCGTTCTTGGATTCTACGAAGGAAACCTCGTCGGCAACAACCTCTACTGTAGAGCGCTTGCCTCCGTCCTTATCGGTCCAGTTTCTCGACTGAATCTGTCCGCATACAAGTATGGGACGTCCCTTTTTGAAGTATCTCGACACAAATTCTGCGGTCTGTCTCCATGCAACAACGTCAATAAAATCTGCTGTCTGCTGGTCATCTCCTGCCTTTGCAAAACGGCGTTGAATTGCCAGTCTGATACGGCAAACGGAAATTCCGTTGGGAGTTTGTTTCAACTCAGGATCGGCAACTAAATTGCCTATTAAAATTACTTTGTTAAAACTTGCCATTTTATGCCCTCCTCAAATTATTCAGCAACTTCTTCTGCTGTAGCGCTTTCTACTGCAGCCTCAGCTACAGGAGCAGCCTTCTTTTCTGAAGCAACGGTTACCATAGCACGCAAAATGACATCGGAAATTCCGAATACACGCTTCAGCTCAGCAGGGAAATCAGTTGCACTCTTGAATGTAACGCATACAAAATATCCCTCGGTCAAATCGTTGATAGGATATGCAAGCTTGCGCTTTCCCCACTCGTTTACCTCTTCAACAGTACCGTTGTCGGCAATCAGAGCGGTGTACTTCTCGACAGTAGCCTTGATTTCCTCTTCGGAAAGTCTTGCGTCTACTACGAACAAAGTCTCATAAGAATTAAACTTTTTCTCCATTTTATTACACCTCCTTATGGTCGTTTCGGTCACTTACGTGACAAGGAGCCGGACTTTTACAGTCCAAACCGATTATAGATTATACCACATGACACTTGTTTTGTCAAGTGTTTTAAAAAAATAATATTTATTTCAGGGAAAATATAAGAATTAACTGTCGCGCGCTTTTACGTTTTTGCGCGCAAATGCCTATTTCGAGCCTTCAAGCTCGCCCTCTTCTTCGGGTTCAGAGTCCTTCGCGCTTTCAGCAGACGCAGTAGCAAGAAGCTCGGCTCGCAGGTCATAATCAAGATAGAGCTCGGTGTCTATTGGCAGCTTCTTTTTGGCAAGAAGCCTTGTCGATAAGGATTTAAGCTCTACCGAGACAGTCGTGTAAAGCGGTATCGATATGATAGCACCCCATAGACCGAACAGAGTATAAAAGACAATAGACATTACTATAGCGGCGCCTACGTTAGGTCTCAGCTTTTTCTTAAGCATGGCGGGCTCTATTATAAGATTTTCAAATATCTGGGTTACAAGAATGGTCAAAAGTAAAATAAGCGTATGGTGTCTCGACGTGATAAATATGGTCACAACCGTCAGAAGCGTGGAAATTATAGGTCCGAAAACGGGAACTATATTCAAGACGAGCATTATAAGGAATATAAGCGGATAAAACGGAATATTGAACAGTCTGCACACTAAAAACGTAATAGAGCTTATATAGAGAGAGCAGAGAATTCTCGCCGAAAGAAATTCGGTGAAGTCGGTATAAAGCCGTTTTATGAAGCGCGCAATATTCCTTTCGGTGCGAGGGGTAAAAACAGAAGCCAACGCTTTCCCAAAAACCGAGCTTATATATTTTCTCGACGAGAGAAAATAGACGGAAAGGATAAGACCGACAACGATTTCGACAACCTCGCCTACAATTTTTGTACCGACAGACTGAAGCCGTGATACAAGCGAGCCCTCGTTTGTAGAAAACAGGTCCTCGCTTAAATATTTTGCGACGCTATCGTAAATATTGAAAAGAAGCGGTGAGTCGGACACGAGAGTTTCTATCCAGTGTCGCGTGCTGTTTATTGATGAAATGAGAGTCGCGCGAAGCTCGGTTACTGTTGAGAGCATCGGCGGAAGTATCATCGTGACCACCAGAGCGACAACGAGGAAAAAGACGACGTAAATAGTGACGAGAGAAAGCGCCTTCACCAATTTAGGTCTTTCTTTTTTTCGGCAGAATAGCTTTGTAAAAAGCTTTTCGTTCGTATGCATAAACGGGAAGAAAAACAGAGCGAAGACGGTGCCGTATATTATCGCGCGGATTTCGTGAATAATACCCTTTATAAACTCAATAACCGTGAAAATATTAGACGCGAATAGCAAGAACAGCAAAGAAAACAGTATTACGCCCAAAACGTACGCGGATATAGTCAGATACTTCTGATTTAACTTGTTTTTCATTTATAATCCTCCTCGTCTTCGTTTTCCGAGTGTTGAGGAACGGCGCGAGCTGTATCCGTGAATGAAAAAACGTCGGAATACGCCGAAAGCTCTGTCGGCATATTTTTCTTTTCGAGTCGCGTGTTTATAAGATCCTTGATGAGAACGTAGAGGGTAGAGAAAAGCGGAATTCCGAGCACCATGCCGAGAAGACCGAAAAGTCCGCCCATAACGGTTACCGCTATAATTACCCATAAGGCGCTAAGACCGACCGCGTTTCCGAGAATTCTGGGCGCGACAATATTTCCGTCAATCTGCTGAAGCACTAAAATTATCACTGCGAACCAGATGGCCTTCATAGGTGAAAAGATGAATATGATAATAAAGCTGGGGATTGCGCCGAGAAACGGTCCAAAATAGGGAATGACGTTTGTAATGCATACAATAACGCTTACTACCG
This sequence comes from Eubacteriales bacterium, assembly GCA_045539995.1. GTDB lineage: Bacteria > Bacillota > Clostridia > Oscillospirales > CAG-272 > UBA1740. The sequence goes on along the minus strand of JAZQGJ010000060.1, from coordinate 19,735 downwards.
AATAGTAGGGAATTTTCAGTATCCAGCATATAATGAAGGTTGTTATTCCCAAAAGCACCGAGTCAAAAATGCTTCCGATAAAATATTTACCAAAGGTGTTGTTTGCAACGTTTAATACCTTGCAGATGAAGAGAAGCGCTTTTCTGGGAATAAAGGCTGACGCGTATTTTTTAGAGGTGGCAATGACCTTTTCCTTTTTTAAGAGTATATAAAACGAAAGAACACAGCCAATGAAAATTTTAGCTATAACGGTAAGCGCCCTTGCGCCCCATTCTGTAATCTGCGTTCCTATATACTCTGTGAGCCTGTCTGCGTAGTCATAGAATTTTTTCTCTATATCCTCGACGTTGAAGGATTCAAACAGACTGTCCAGTTTTTCAAGCGTTTTTACTATAAAGTCGGTTATCTGTTGAATTAGAACCTCATAGTTTTCTATAATTTTCGGTATCGTCAAAGAGATTATGAGCGCTATGACGGCAAGAAGCGAAATATATGCGAGAGCAATAGACAGAATTCGCTTTAATTTTGCGCTTATGTGCTTCTCGGTTTTGAAGTTAAACAGCTTTCTCTCGTAAAAGCTCATAATGGGATTGCAGATATAAGAAATAACAAGACCGATGATAATAGGAGAAACAATCGTTGAAATTTTATTGAATATGCTTCTTACCGTAGGGAAATTTACTCCTATCAGAACGATAGCTATGGTTATGGCGAGAATTGCCGCCGCATAGATAGATATGGTCAAGTATTTTTTGTTTTTATCAATTTTAAGCATAGCGTCTCCCTTTTTTTCGTATATGTAAAAAATTCCCCGATAACGTACGGAAAATACAACTCTTCTTTCCAATTATAATACATTATTGAAAAGATTTCAATATAATTTTATTAACAATAATAGGAAAAACAAAAAATATTAAGAAAATAATTGCAAGAAAAGGGAAAAAGGTGTATAATAATGAAAAACCGTATCAGCTCGATGGCTTAACTTATTATTATGGAGAAATATATGAAAACATATGAAAAGGCAAATGCGAAAATAAACCTTTTTCTTGACGTAGTGGGAAAAATGGAAAACGGCTTCCACGAAATTCGCTCGGTTATGCATTCGGTTAATTTAAGCGACGGTATTTCAATTGAGCGCCTTTCTTCGGGTGAGGGGAGAATAAGTATATTCGTAATAGGTAAGTATTTTTTACCCTGTAATAATAAAAATCTCGCCTATCGCGCCGCAGAGCTTTTTTCTCGCGAGCTGCTCGAGGGACATTCCTTGCGTATAGGAATACACAAAAAAATTCCCGTGTCGGCGGGACTTGCGGGCGGAAGCAGTGACGCTGCGGCTGTTTTAAGGGCGCTTAACAGAATAAATTCCTACCCGTTTACAAGGGAAGAGCTTTGTCATATGGGCGAAGAGCTCGGCTCAGACGTTCCCTATTGCATCTTGGGAAGAACTCAGCTCTGCGAGGGCAGAGGTGAAAAAATGCAGAAGCTTCCCTTTAAGAAGAAAATGAATTTCGTCATCGCCGTAGGAGACGAACGCGTCTCAACTGCCGCCGCATACGCGAAATTAGATGAGCTTTACGGAGATTTCAGCGAACAAAGCTCGGAATCGAAGCAAAAATACGACAATCTTATAAAAGCGATAAACGAGCAGGACGAGAGAGGCGTAGCTTCAAATATGTATAACATTTTTGAAAGCGCCGTATTGCCCATGTGCCCTCAGGCGCAGGCAATCAAGGAAAAAATGCTTGAAAACGGAGCGCTTGGCGCTATGATGAGTGGAAGCGGGCCGTCGGTTTTCGGAATTTTTGAAAGCAAGGAGGCGGCGGAACGGGTTTCTGCCCTCATAGGCGACAATTCCTTCGTCGCTACCTCTGTATAATCGGCGCAGCTTCCTTTCTTAATCGGTATAATAAGATTGACAAGCAAGGAGAAATATGATATAATTCTATGATACGGAAAAAGGAGGGGCTTATATATGGGATTTTTTATCTCTGACGAAGATAAGGACGCTTTTTGGGATTTGTCCGAGCTTGTTCCCAAAAGAAGAAAACCCGTTTCTTCCTTTTCAAAAAGAATAGACCTTGCCGAAATAAGCGTTTCTCGCGAAGACTCAAAGGAAGAGCTGCGAGAAGACGGAGAGAAAAGCCGAGAGCGTGAGCTTTCGTTTAAACCGATAGAGAAAAAAGAAAGCGCTCAGTGCGTATGCTTGAGCTATGCCCCGAACGACAACAAATTTATAAGAAAAATAGTAATTTCCGAAGAAAAAGAGGGATATAATTTTTACGGAAGCTTTAAAAAGGACGCCGAAAAATATTACACCTCGACGGGAGAGAAAAGTGAATTCGTTCCCTATTTTTCAAACGTTCCTCAATACAGTCAATTGACAGATGAACAGAAGAATTATTATTTCTTCTGGCGCGAGCGTGTAAGAGAGGGCGAATATATAAAGTGCGACTACAGCTATTTCTGGCTTTACGTTTACGAGGTTGTAAACTTAAGTTCGCAAATTACTCCCGCAGACGGAACAAAATTACTCTGCTCGGTCTGGCGCGCGTATCGGAAGCAGCTTCCCAACATAGATAAAAATATGACGGCTTGGGTTTGCGATTACTGCCTTATTCACGCCCTGCCCTGTCCTACAGAGGAAATTTCGTCATTTATCTGCGAGATAATAGAATTTATGCCCCTAAAGGAATTTTATCTCGCCTCGACAAGCTCGTTTGACGAGATAGACGTCGATTATATTATGGGAGTTGCTTCGGATTATAACTTTCATATGAGCAAGATTTTAAATTCGGGCAAAAATTCGGAGTTTTTCCTTTCGCATATGAACGCGTCTTTAAAAGAGCCGTTCAAGCTTTTATTCAAAAACGGGGAAGTGTCGCTTTCGACGGATGAAATAAGGAGTATGCGTTATTCAGCGTTTAACCGTTCGCTTTGTGGATATTTCACACGAAAAAGCATTTACGTCGAATACTATTCTCTTTCTCACTCGGAAAAAATAAGGAATACGGTAACTCAGACGGTAAAGTATGCGGAAAACAGATTGAGAGGGCTTCTGTCGGTTAAAAGCAGGCTTTCCGTTCCCACCTTACAAGAGGAATACAGGGCGGCGATAGACGCGTATTACGACGCTCTGATACGAAAAAGAGACAGAGAGAAGGAAATAAGCTCGCGCCCCTCTTACGAAAGACTCTACGACGCGCAGGAAAACAGTCTCTCATTTTCATCTGCTGAAAAAATAGAGGAAAGCTCGTGGGAGCTTGCCAGACGCCTTGCGCCTGAAAGCGAGGCGTGCGAGGTCTTTTCATCGCAAAAGCAGGAACTGCCGAAGGACGAGAACGCTCTTGCGTGCAAACAAGAGTTTACAGAAATTAAGAATGAGGCTGACGTGGAGAATTCAAAGGAAGCCCTCTACGGACTTTCCTCTTTCCACGTAGAATTCATAGAGGCGCTCTTGGAGAAAAGCTTTGCGCGCGCAAAGGAGGTAGCGAGCGCGGCGCGCAGCACGCCCGAGAGCCTTTCTGAAAAAATAAACGAGTGCTTCTCCGATTTTTTCGGAGACGTCATTATAGAAATAGGCGAAAACGGATGCGTTATAATTTCAGATTATGAAACAGAGGTTGCAGAATGGCTGAAAGAGAATTGAATTCAAACGAAATAAATATCCCGAAAAGAGTATTGAACACTCTTTTGACGTCGCTTTCATCGGGCGTAGTGCCGCGCATAGGAGCGCCCTATATCGCTATAGGCAGAAAAGAGGAGGTAAACGCGCTTCTCGATAGTCTTAACGCAGTAAAGGACGGAGGCGCCTTTGTCAGATTTCTCATAGGTCGCTACGGAAGCGGAAAGAGCTTCCTCATTCAGCTTATCAGAGGATACGCGCTTGACAGAGGCTTTTTGTGCGCTGACGCCGACCTCTCTCCCGAAAGACGTCTTGCGGGAGGAAACAACTGCGGACTTGCGACCTACAGAGAGCTTATGCGAAATCTTTCCTCCAAGGCATCTCCTGAGGGAAGCGCGCTTCCCGTAGTTCTTTCAAGACACTATTCGAAGCTCTGCGCCTCTCTTGCCGAGAGGGGAATAATGCCCGATAGCGCCGAATTTGAAATTGAGCTTAAGAAAAAAATATACTCGCTTGCAAACAGCTTTGAAGGCAGTGTCGGAGGCTTTGATTTTTCACGTGTTTTAAGTGAATATTATATTGCCTGCCTATATGACGATATCGAGAAAAAGAGCGCCTGTCTTCGTTTTATGAGAGGCGAATATTCGACAAAGACCGAAGCTAAAAATGCGCTCGGCTTTTCAGTCGGCGCAATTATCGACGACGGAAATTGGTACGATTATATTAAGCTCTGGGCTCTCTTTGCGTCCGAGCTTGGCTATAGCGGACTTATAATCTATATCGACGAGTGCGTTAATCTCTTTAAAATTCCCAACCGCATATCGAGGGAAAGCAATTACGAAAAGATACTTTCCATTTTCAACGACACTCTTCAGGGCGGCGCGAAAAATCTCGGAGTCATCTTTGGCGGTACGCCTCAATTTTTGGAGGACTCGCGCAGAGGACTGTTCAGCTACGAGGCGTTAAGAAGCCGTCTCTGCGACAGCCGCTTCACTTCAAGCGGATACGTAAATATGAGCGCCCCCGTAATAAGACTGCGCCGTTTTTCAAACAATGAGTTTTTAGCTCTTATCGCGCGCTTAACCAAGCTGAAGGCAATGCAGGACGGCTCGAAGGAGCTGCTTAGCAGCGATGAAATGATAGAATTTCTAAATTTTGTTCTGGATAAAGCAGGCTCAAACGAGCTCGCAACTCCACGAGAAATTATAAGAGACTATCTCGCGCTTTTGAATATTATGCGTGAAAATCCGAGCGTCAGCTTTAAAAGCATACTCGAAAAGGGAGATTTCGGCGAAGCAGCCCTCAAAGACACAGAAGCAGAATTTTACAAGTCGGAGAGCGAAGCCGATACGCAAAAAAGCGTTAAGGTCGGAAGCGACATGCAGAAAAGAAAAATAACGTTAGACGATATAGAAATATAAACTAAAGTTTACTTTATCGCCATTTTGAAAGGGGTGAGGATATGACCGAGGCAGACAGGATTTTTGAAAAATTTCCGCCTTTTATCCGCGAATACGTCTACAGCCACGCTTGGCGTTCCTTGCGAGAGGTTCAGATGCAGGCGGCTGAGGTCATATTTGAAAGCGAGGACAATCTCCTGCTTTCTTCTTCAACCGCGTCGGGCAAAACCGAAGCGGCGCTCTTTCCCATACTTTCCCGCCTTTATGAAAAGCAGGACGGAAAAGACGGAGTGTCGGTTCTCTATATCGCCCCTCTTAAGAGCCTTATCAACGACCAGTTTTACAGAATAGAGGATATACTTGAAGATAGCGGCGTGAGCGTTTTTCACTGGCACGGCGACGTAAGCGCACACCATAAAAACAAGTTTTTGAAGAATCCGAGTGGAATTCTTCAAATCACTCCCGAATCGCTTGAAAGTATGCTTATGAATCGCTCGAACGATATCCCTCGCCTGTTCGGTGCGCTCGAATATATAATAATCGACGAAATTCACACTATGGTAGGCACAGACAGAGGAAATCAGATAATGTGTCTCATAAGCCGACTTTCGCGATTGACAGGCTACAGTCCGAGAAGAATAGGTCTGTCGGCTACAGTCGGCGATTTGGAGAAGGCTTGCGAGTGGCTCGGCGCGGGAAGCGATAGACGTACCGTCGCCCCGAAAACCCCAGTGAGCAAATTGACCTGGAAGCTCGGTATGGAGCATTTTTACATTCAGGACATGTCTCTCGACCAGACGGGCAGAGCAATGCTCGATGAAAACGCCTCAAATGCAAACAAAAGTGCGCAAATTGATGCAGGCTTTGAGTTCTTATATGATAGCGTCAAGGATAAAAAGGCGCTCGTCTTCTCAAATTCGAGAGAGGAAACAGAAAACGTAACTGCAACTCTGCGCCAGATAGCGAAGAACAGAAAAGAGAAGGATATATTCTTAATACATCACGGAAACCTTTCGGCGTCAATAAGAGAGGACGCCGAAATGAAAATGAAGGACGACGACACCTCTGCCGTGACCTGCGCGACTGTAACAATGGAGCTTGGTATAGATATAGGAAAGCTCGACAGAGTGGCGCAGCTTAATTCTCCCTACAGAGTTTCGAGCCTCCTGCAAAGACTCGGACGCTCGGGCAGACGAGAGTCTCCCCCCGAAATGATTATGGTATTCAGAGAGGAAAAGCCCTTGCCGAATGCCCCGCTTCCCAATCTCATTCCTTGGGAGCTTTTGCGAGGTATTGCTTTGGTAGAGCTTTACAGAGACGAGAGATTTATAGAGCCGCCCTCTGAAAAGAAAAAGCCCTTTAGTCTGCTTTTTCATCAGACACTCAGCATTTTAGCTTCGTCGGGCGAGCTAAGCGCGAAGGAATTAGGGGCGAGAGTTTTATCTCTTCCGCCATTTTCGCATATTGATAAAAACGATTATAAGCAGCTTCTCGTTCATATGATAAACGAGGATTATCTTGAAATTTGCGAGGAGGGCGGACTTATAATAGGACTTGCGGGAGAAAGGCTCATAAACAGCTTCAAGTTTTACGCCGTCTTTCTTGATAGCGAGGATTTTACCGTGCGATGCGAGTCGGACGAGATAGGCACGATAACCACCCCACCCCCCGTCGGAGAGCGAGTGGCGCTTGCGGGCAGAGTATGGGAGGTCATAGAGATAGACGTTTCGCACAGGCTCGTTTTCGTTAAGTCTGTCGAGGGTAAAAAGGAAATATCCTGGCCCGGCGACAGCGGAGAGGTGCATACGCGCGTCCTCGAAAAAATGAGAGAGGTCCTTTTTTCCGACAAGGAGTATCCGTATCTTATGCAAAACGCCTCGCAAAGGTTAGCGCTCGCGCGACATACGGCGAGGGCGACGGCTATGGATAAAAGCATGCTTCTCAGTATAGGCGGAAGCAGCTACTGCCTTTTCCCTTGGCTCGGAACAAGAGCTTTCCGTACTCTTCGAAGATTTTTGAGCTTCAATGCGGCAAAGCTGGGAATTTTCGACGTAAGAAGCGAGGGCTGCGTCTATATAACCTTTAAGTCAATAAACAAAGGCGCCGACGAGCTTCTGTTTTTTATAAGAACGCTTATTGCAAACGAGGGAATAAAAGCCGAGTCTCTTGTCGGCGACTCCGAATATCCCGTTTTTGATAAATACGACGAGCATATCCCCCCCGAGCTTCTGCGACGCGCCTACGCCTGTGACAAGCTATGCGCAGAGGAAGTAATTTACCGTTTTGAATAAAGAGGAGCTTTATGGAAAACAAAACAAAAGAAGTCGAAATGCTTATAAAAGCGTTTTCCTCGCTTGAGGGCGAGGAGGAGTGCGAGAATTTCTTGTACGACCTCTGTACCTCTCTTGAAATCGAGGAAATGTCACGCAGATTAGTGGCTGCCGAAATGCTCAGCCGCGGCTGCCCGTACGCCGAGGTCGTTTTAAGGACAGGGCTTTCTACGGCGACCATCAGCCGAGTAAGCAGAAGCCTTAAAAACGGAAAGGGCTACGAGAAAATATTATCGAAGTTAGGTGAATTATGAGTATTTATAGCGCATTAGCGCCATTTTATGACCATTTTCAGAGCGAGGTAGACTACGAAAAATGGGCAGATTTTTTCTGCGAAGCCTTTGCCCGTTATTTTGACGGCAGAGTGGAGAGCGTTCTCGATTTAGGCTGCGGCACGGGAAGCATGACGCTTTCACTTGCAAAGCGAGGCTTCGATATGATAGGCGTAGATAATTCTGAGGAAATGCTTTCCTTCGCCTGTGAGAATGCGAGAGACGAGGGCTATGCCGAGAAAATTCTGTATCTCTGTCAGGATATGCGAAGCTTTGAGCTTTACGGCACGGTGGAGGCAGTCGTCTCCTGCCTCGATTGCGTAAATCATCTGAAAAGCACGGCAGACTTAAAAAAATGCTTCTCGCTCGTGCATAACTATCTCGTGCCGGACGGACTTTTCATCTTCGACGTAAATAGTAAATATAAGTTTACAAATGTGTATGCTGATAATTCATTCGTCTTTGAAAACGAGGGCGTTATGTGTGTATGGCAGAATGAGTATAACCCGAAAACTCATTTCTGCGATTTCTACGTCTCACTTTTTGAAGAAAACGAAGACGGAACGTATTCAAGAACAGACGAGTATCAAAGGGAAAGAATGTATCCCGAAAGTACCATAAAAAGACTTCTTTCGGAATGCTCTTTTGAGCTGATAGGCATTTTTGGCGACCTTGACTTTAAAGCGGCGAGCGATACCGACGAGCGTCTCTACATTGTCGCAAGGGCGAAAAAATAAGGTTTTGAAATTAAAAAAGGAAAAAGAAATGGAACAGTCAAAAATTTTCAGAGCAATGACGAGAGACGGAAGCGCGAGAGTCATTGTCATCAATTCGAGGAATATAGTAAACGAGGCAATCAAGGTTCATAAGACCTCGCCGACAGCCTCGGCGGCGCTCGGCAGACTCCTTTCCGCCGCTTCGATGATAGGAAGCCTTATGGGAGAGAAGAATAATACCGTGACGTTGGGTATAAATGCAAACGGCGAGCTTGGAAAGCTGATAGCCGTCGCCGACTATTACGGAAACGTAAAGGGCTACGTAGAAAATCCGTTAGCAAATCCCCCGAAAAAGCCGAACGGAAAGCTCGACGTGGGTAAAGCCGTCGGAGAGGGATACCTGTACGTAATAAGAGAGGACGGCGTAGGCGCGCCGCATACGGGAACCGTCGAAATTCAAAGCGGCGAGATTGCTGAGGATATCACAAGATATTTTGCTGAAAGCGAGCAAATTCCCACCGTCTGCTCACTCGGAGTGTTGGTTGACGTCGACTATACCTGCCTTGCCGCAGGCGGCGTCCTTATTCAGCTACTGCCCTTTGCCGACGAAAGCGTAATATCGCTTTTAGAGAGAAATGCGTCAGACCTCGTCAATATATCACGCTACTTCAGAGACGGACTCAGCTGTGAAGAAATAGCGCAGATAGCCCTGCGCGATATTCCCTATGACCCCTTTGATGAAATAGAGGTTGACTATGTATGCGACTGTAAGCGCGAGAGATTTCTTTCTTCAATCCATAAGCTCGGCGAAAAGGAAATACGCACAATGCTCGACGAGCAGGAGTCGGAGGGCAAGGCGCGCGAGCTCGAGGTCAAATGCCGCTTCTGCAACAAAAATTATGTCTTCGACGAAAAAACGTTGACGTCAAAATTCGAAAAATAGACGTTTTCTGTTTCAACTTGTCAATATTCTTTAGTCTTTTCGGTTGCTACCAGCCTCTCTTTTATAAATTCAAAGAATGTTTTAATACCAAAAAACATTATTAGCTGTAAAAAGTGTAGTCTTTTTTCAAAAATTCGTTGTAATTTTTGTAATTGATTGCATAATTAATGACGGAGTCTCATCAGACGAGACATTTTCAAAATTCATATAAACACAAAAGCCGCCTAACACAAGGCGGCTTTTACTGTTCTACTTCTAAATCTTCAGAACGGAAAATCTCGTCATCTAAAAACTCTGTAAGGGGCATATTAAAGCCTCTCGCAAGCATAATTACTGTACTCAAGGTTACCGTTTTGTTTCGTCCGTTCATTATACACTGCATACTTCCGTGTTGTATTCCCGATTCTTGTTCCAAGCGATATTGAGACATACCCTTTTCTCGCAACAACATAGAAATACGCTTTGCAACAGCGTCATTTACAGTCAAGTTGACACCCCCCGACAGAACATTTATCTCTGTAGATTTACCTACATATACATTTTATCAAGAAACAGAAAGAATTATAAGAAGGCGTACCTACATATGCTTGATTTTTTCACAAAGGTATGATATCCTATGTAGGTATACCTACATAAAAGGAGGCTTGAGCTATGATTATAGCTTTCTGCGGACACGCCCGTTTCTCTGAATCGGAGGAATATGAGCAAAAAATACTTGCATTTCTTGAAGAAAAGGTGGGAGACCAAGTCGCAGATATGTATTTAGGCGGCTACGGTGGCTTTGATAGCTTTGCATACGATTGTTGTAAAAAATTCAAAGAAAAGCACCCGAAAATCTCTCTTATATTTATCACTCCCTATCTGACCGAAGAATATCAGAAAAATCATTTGGAATATCAAAAGAAAAGGTATGATTCAATAATTTATCCTGAAATTGAGAATAAGCCCAAAAGATATGCGATTACATATCGCAACAAGTATATGGTGGAAAAGGCGGATTTTATTGTGGCTTATATTACGCACGATTGGGGCGGCGCTTATAAAACATATCAATACGCAAAGCGAAAGAAAAAACCGATATTTAATATATACGGCGAGGAATTTTAATTTTGGTATCGACAACTTATTCTGCAACCACCGCTTTTCATTTTTTATAAAGTCCTTCTATGTGAACAAGCCTCTTTCGCTTAAAAACGCGCTTTGCATATAATGTAAAGAGAATGATAGAAGGGAGACACTTATGGAAAAAAGAAAATATCATTTGCCTCAAATAAAAGGTCTGCGCTCGGACGCGCTCTTTTCGGTTATGCAGAGGCACGAGGACGCCTTGAATACCGCGATAGACGGTAGACGAGAGCTGTGGGGGCTTTCTCCGTCCGAGCTTTTAAAGAGCAGGAGGCTGCCGTCTGCCTTTGCAGAGGAGATTCGTTATTATGCGTCAGCGCTTTTTTGCTTCGAGCTTTTTATAAATTCGCTTCGCCCTGACAGTGACGGAATAGGGCTGCCTAAAGGAGAGCTTGCTTCTCTTATAAAGCGCGACATCGGAAGCTTTGAGGAATTCTGCTACAGATTTCTGACTACGGGGAAAGAGCATTCTGGCGTAGGCTTTTTATGGCTCGTTTTCGAGCGTGGACGGGTTTTCCTCACCACAACGCAGAACTATAATTTGCCGAGAGGAGTCCCGCTTCTTTGCTTTTCTCTTTGGGAGAACGCATACATAGAGCGCTATAGCGACAGGCGAGAAGCGTATTTGTCGGACTGTTTGCGACTCTGCAATTGGGAATTTGCCGAAAACAATCTTAAATGCGGAATTTTATAATTTTTGTTTGATATTTTCATAAATATTATAAAAGTAGTAGCTTAAATGTGTTGACAAAATGAAAAGAAAAATATATAATTAAATAGATAAATTATATATTTATGGAGATAACAATGAAAAAGACAAATATTTTATACGGAAATGCGGTAGTAGGACAGTCAGGCGGCCCTACGGCTGCTATAAACGCAACGCTTTCGGGCGTTATAAGAGGCGCCTTTGAAGCGCAGAAAAAAGGCGTTATAGGTACTCTCTACGGAATGAAAAACGGCGTAGAGGGCTTGCTTCAGGAGAGACTTGTTGATTTGCTTTCCGAGTTTGAGGATAAGTCTGACCTTTCGCTTTTGGAGGGCACACCTGCGGCGGCGCTCGGCTCTTGCAGAAAAAAGCTTCCGAAGCTTGACGAGGACGACGGAACGTACGGAAAGCTTTTAGAGATTTTCAAAAAATACAATATCCGTTATTTCTTCTATATTGGCGGAAACGACTCGATGGACACAGTATCAAAGCTCTCGGCTTACACCGCAAAAAATGATTATGAAATGAGAATTATGGGTGTTCCGAAAACTATAGATAACGACTTGGTAGGCACAGACCACACACCCGGCTTCGGCTCTGCTTCAAAGTACATAGCAGCCACAATAAAGGAAATAATCAGAGACTGCGCCGTTTATACGAAGAAGGCAGTTACCATAGTAGAGATTATGGGACGTGACGCAGGCTGGCTGACAGCGGCTTCCGCATTGCCTCAGCTTATTTCGGGAGACGGCCCCGACCTCGTCTATTTGCCCGAGCGCGATTTCGATTTGCAGAAATTTTTCTCCGACGTCAGAGCAAAGCTTGACGAGCATCCTAACGTTGTTGTTGCTGTCTCCGAGGGAATTCGCTTCGCAGACGGAAGATACGTAGGCGAGGGCATTGACGGAGGCGTTGACGCCTTTGGTCATAAGCAGCTTTCGGGCGCGGGAAAGGTTCTTGAAATGGCAGTTAAAAACGAAATAGGCTGTAAGGTGCGCTCTGTAGAGCTTAACATCTCACAGCGCTGCGCTTCTCACATAGCATCAAAGACCGATATAACGGAATCCGTAAGCGTCGGCAAAAACGCAGTAAAGGCGGCAATCAGTGGAAAAAGCGGCTGCATGATGTGTATGATAAGAGAAGAAAACAAACCGTATCACATTATAGTAAAGCCGAAAAACGTTTCCGAAATTGCGAACAAGGTAAAAAGCGTGCCCGATAACTTTATAAACGCAGAAGGAAACTACGTGACAGACGAATGTCTTGCGTATATTTTGCCTTTGATAAAGGGCGAGTTGAAGACCAAATTCAAGGACGGACTTCCCGTACATTACGTAATAAAATAAAAGCCGAGCCTTTTTGGAATAATAAAAGACTCAGGTGCGTTATAAAATCTTAATTTGGTTTTCAGGAAATTGATTAGAAAAAGGGGATGTTATTATGCAGAACAGAACGCATAATTTAAATGAGCTAAGAATTGAAAACGTAGGACAAAGAGTAAAGCTCGTCGGCTGGCTTGACAACGTGAGAAAGGTCAGCAAAAATCTTGCGTTTTTGGTTATGAGAGATTTTTACGGAAAGACACAGGTAGTTGTTGAAAACGAAGAAATTATGAGTGTCATAGACACTATAAACGTAGAATCCACTATCTCGGTTGAGGGAATTGTAAGAGAACGCTCGTCAAAAAACAAGGATATGGCTACAGGTGAAATTGAGATAGTTCCCGAAAAGGTAGAAATTCTCGGTAAATGTATCTATAACGAGCTTCCTTTCGCTATCAGCCACTCAAAAGAGGCAGACGAAAATTTACGCTTGAAATACAGATATCTCGATTTGAGAAATCCTTTGGTAAAGAACAATATAATTCTGAGATGCAACGTCGTTGCAGCCTTGAGAAGCAGTATGATAGAGAAGGGCTTTTTGGAAATTACCACGCCTATTCTCACAAGCTCTTCTCCTGAGGGCGCGCGTGACTACCTTGTTCCGTCGAGAAATCATCCGGGCAAGTTTTACGCTTTGCCTCAGGCGCCGCAGCAGTTCAAGCAGCTTTTGATGGCTTCGGGCTTCGACAGATATTTCCAGATTGCGCCCTGCTTCCGCGACGAGGACGCGAGAGCAGACCGTTCTCCCGGAGAATTTTATCAGCTTGATATGGAAATGGCGTTCGCTGGACAGGAGGACGTGTTCGCGGTAATCGAGGACGTTCTGCCCCCTGTATTCTCTAAGTTCGGTATCTATAACAAAGCATCCTCTGCCCCCTTTAAGAGAATTCCTTATAAAGAGGCTATGGAAAAATACGGCTCGGATAAGCCCGACTTAAGAATCGACCTCACCGTGACCGACGTGACGGCTCTCATAGGCGACTGCGGCTTTGAGCCCTTCAAGGATAACGTTGTAAAGGCTGTTGTCGTTGATAAGTTTAACGGTACGAGAAAAGCAATAGACAAGATTATGTCCGACGTCGAAATTCAGACGGGTAATAAGGCGTATTGGTTCAAGCTTGACGAAAACGGTCAGCTTGTCGGCGGAATATCGAAGTTCTTGCAGGATAAGGCAGAAGAGATTATCTCTGCTCTTAAGCTTGAAGCTAATACACTCGTCTCTATTGCGGCAGGCAAAAAATTAGCCGCTCAGAAGACTGCGGGCGCTATGATAAAGATAATTGGATATTCGACAGAGGGACATATAAATAAGGAATGCTATGAATTCTGCTGGATAGTTGACTTCCCGATGTATGAAATAGGCGAGGAATCGGGCAAGCTCGAATTCTGCCATAACCCCTTCTCAATGCCTCAGGGAGGCTTGCAGGCGCTTCTTGACGCCGAGGGCGATATTGACCGAGAGCTTGAGGTCAATGCGTATCAGTATGACCTCGTATGTAACGGCATAGAGCTTTCCTCCGGCGCAGTCAGAAATCACAATCCCGAAATAATGAAGAAGGCGTTTGAGCTTGTCGGCTTGGGCGAGGATGACGTTAAGTCCAAATTCCCCGCAATGTATAACGCATTCTGCTACGGCGCGCCGCCTCATGCGGGCATCGCCCCCGGTGTTGACAGAATGGTTATGATGCTTGCGGGCGAGGAGAGTATCCGTGAAATCATTCCGTTCCCGATGAATAAAAAGGCGCAGGATATTATGATGGGCGCGCCCTCTACGGTAGAGGACAGTCAGCTAAGAGACGTTCACATAAAGCTCGCCGAAATAAAAGAATAATCGCAATTTAACAGAAAAAGCATTCGCTTGACAAAATATCCTCTACGGATAAAACGTCTTAGCGAATGCTTTTTTGTCTTTATAACAATGAATGACTATATTGATGTAACTTTCTCGCTTCGAAATGTAAACAAAAGTTGTCGTCAGAAGAACATTCTTTTGGCTTCTTCGAGAATAAGCTCGGCAGCCTCATTACAGTCTGAAGCCGCAACAGTACAGCCTGCTGCTTTTGTGTGACCGCCCCCACCGAATTTCGCGCAAAGCGCTGATACATCGAAAGAGGTAGAGCGCAGAGAAGCCTTAAAGCTTCCGTCGTCAAGCTCTTTTACGGCTACGGCAATTTCAACTCCGTCGAGCGAGCGCACCACGTCTATCGCCGTTTCAAAAAATTCAAGCTCGAGTCCAAGTGTGTCTCGGTCAGACTTGGTTATACAAACGAGATTGAGCTTACCCGAAAAGTACGAGCGCATCTTGTTCAAGACGAAGCCCTCAGCCTTTAGAATTCCCTCAGACTTGCTGTCAAAAAGCAGACGGTTCATTTTTGCCGAGTCGGCTCCCATATCCAGAAGCTTTGCCGCTACAATGTGAGTATGCGGCGTTACGTTTGAATACTTAAAGCAGCCGCTGTCTGATGAGATAGCCGCGTAAAGCGCATTTACCATACTGACAGGGAAAGCGTCTATATATCCAAGCTCTTTTAGACGAAAGGCTATATCAAATATTATTTCGCCCGTCGCGCATGCGTCGGGCTTGATATAGTTGTCAGCAAAGGGCGTTCCCGCGCTGTGATGGTCTATCATAAGCGAAGGAGTGGCAACAAATGGAATTTTTTTGGGAAGATTTCCGAGCTGGGCGGGGGATGCTACGTCGACAGATATAAAATCACATTCTGCGAAATCGGGAAAGCTTGCGTTTACGCAGCCTTCGGTAAGAAATTTGAGACGTTCGGGAATTTTGTCGTCGCAGACAAAGGAGGCATCCTTTTTCAGCATTGAGAACAGATGCCACAGCGCCATAGCGCTGCCCACGGTGTCTCCGTCGGGAGAGCGATGCATAATTATAACGGGCCTTTTGGCGTCTATTATTCTTTTGCACACCCCGTCAAGAGTCAAAGCCTTGTAATCAGTCATTTTCAGTCTCGCTTTCTTCGGAGACTGGGCGAGAGGCAGCGAATTTCTGACGCTCGTCTTCAATATCACGGAGCAGCTTTGCTATATGAGCGCCGTGCTCGATAGAGTTGTCCGCGCTGAAAATCAAATCGGGCGTTATCCGAAGATTGAGAGTTACGGCAAGATGGTGGCGAAGAATTCCCGTCACCTTTTTCAGCCCCTCAAGTGCTTCCTTTTGATCCCCCATAACCGAGAAGGATATTTTCGCTATTTTAAGGTCAGGTGAGACCTCTGCGTGAGTTATTGACACGAAGTTGTTTACAATTCTCGGGTCACGCACGTCGCGCAAGGCTATAGCAAGCTCCTGCGCCACCGCGTCATTTATTCGTCCTCTTCTGTACTTTGACATAATTTCTTTTCCTTATATTATTATTTAATAGTTTTGTATTTCTACGGTTTTGACACCGCCGCAAAAATCCTCTCCCAAAAATATTGAGGCGACAGAACTGAAATTTTCGGGATTATCGCTTACGTAAAATTCGACTGTTCCGTTATTGTGGGAGCTTGCCTTCGTTTGACTCAGAAGCGAATGCGCGGCCTCGTAACCGCTGTTTATTAAATTGACAGATGGCAAAATCCTTTTAATAGATTCGGAAATTATAGGGAAATGCGTGCAGCCTAAAATCAGCGTGTCAGCGCCGAAATCCTTTATAGGCTCAAGATAGCGCCTTGCCACCTCAAGCGTTACCGAGTCGTCAGGGGAGATAAAGCCGTTTTCCACCAACGGAACAAATAAGGGACAGGCAATTCCCAAGGTCTCGGCATCGGGACAAATGTTTTTAATAGCCTTTTCAAACGAACGGCTTGAAATTGTGGCTGACGTTCCTATTATCGCTATCCTTTTGGATTTTGATACGCTTGTTGCCGCTTTTGCCGCGCCGTCAACTACGCCGATTATGGGGAAGGGGTAACGGTTTTTTACGGCGTCAAGCGCGACAGAGCTTACCGTTCCGCAGGCGGCAAGCACTGCCTGTACGTTGTGAGAGGCAAAAAAGCGCAAGGCCTGCTCGGCGTAATGGATTATAGTGTCGCGGCTTCTTGTTCCGTACGGAACTCTGCCCGTGTCACCGAAATAAATAAAGCTCTCATACGGCATAAGACGGATGGCTTCCTTCAGCGCCGTGAGTCCGCCCAGCCCACTGTCAAAAATACCTATCATAAAGAAGACCCCATAGCCGCGCTTACAAGCTCGTCAATCAGATGCGAAAAGCTGATTCCCGACCTTTCCATAAGCTTAGGATACATACTTATTGACGTAAAGCCGGGGAGCGTGTTGATTTCGTTAAATACGATGCGCTCGTCGTCCCTTGTAACGAAAAAATCCACTCTTGCAAGTCCCTTGCAGTCAAGCGCGCGAAAGATTTTGAGCGCGTAGGACCTTATCTTTTCTTCGCTTGACGAAGAAATTCTTGCGGGTATATAGAAGTTAGCCGCATTTGAGTTGTATTTTGTGTCATAATCGTAGAATTGACTGCAAGGCTCTATCTCGCCCGTCATCGAAACCGTAGTTTCTATAAGACCGTCAAGCACGGCAGTCTCTATTTCCCTTGCGTCAATATATTCTTCGGCTAAAATTTTATCGTCAACCGACGCCGCAAGCGAAAGCGCAAGAGCAAGCTCCTTTCGTGTAGTCGCTTTAGATGCGCCCACAGAGCTGCCCGAATTCGAGGGCTTTATAAACATAGGATAGCCAAGCTCGTTTTCCAGCTTCTCGTAAAGGGCTTCATTTATATCGCTTTTTGATATATCAACCCATTTTGCCATAGGTATGTCATACCCTTTTAAAATCTTCTTCGTCGCCGATTTGTCCATACAGAGCGCGCTTGAGAAGCAGCTGCAGCCCACGTAAGGAATGTGCAGAAGCTCAAGTATGCCCTGAAGCTTTCCGTCCTCTGAATTCTGCCCGTGAAGCACGGGGAATATCACGTCGGGCTTTATTTGCTTCATACTGCCGTCAAGACAAATAATAGAGGATTGCTTTCCCTTTGGAAGAATAGCGATGTGAACCGTATTTTTGACGTCCGACACCCATTCTCCGTTAGCTATTTTTTCGACAGGTCCGTTATAAATAAACCATTCGCCGTCTTTTGTAATTCCCATTTTTATTACGTCGTATTTTTCTTTGTCCGCGTTTTTTATTACTGCGGCGGCTGAGCGCAGAGAAACCTCATGCTCGTTGCTCTCTCCGCCAAAAAGTATCATTAGCGAGAGCTTCATTAAATAAATACCTCATTTTAATAATTAAATAATTACAAATTGTCCTGTGCTTTTTTTCGCAAAACGGCGCCCCTGTGATTTTTTCCGTAGTCGGTAAGACATTCGCAAGTAAAGGAATTGTTACTTGCAAGATTTGAAATATCATTTTTTTGGTCGTATCCCGTCTCAAAGAGGAAAAATCCGTCATGTCGAAGCGCTTCGCTATACAGAGAGACAATACGGCGATAGAAGGTCATTCCGTCCTCGCCACCGTCAAGAGCTATAGAAGGCTCTTTTTTTACGTCCTCGGGTAAGGAGGGCAGCACGTCGCTTTTTATATACGGGGGATTTGAAATTACGGCATCAAAGCTATAATCAAGCGCAGAGTCGGAGAGAATATCACGCTCGACGAACATAATTCTTTCCTTTACGTTATTAAGGCGCGCATTTTTTTCGGCAAGAGCCAAAGCCTTTGGAGAAATATCGCACGCAATTGCCGAGCAGTCTGGACGGTGTGCGAGAATAGAAATCGCGATACATCCGCTGCCTGTGCAAAGGTCTGCGAAAAATGCGTTTCGCTTTAAATTCTTTACAGCATACTCGACGATTATTTCGGTGTCTGCGCGAGGGATAAGACAGTCGGGAGAGACGAGAAACTTTTTTCCGTAAAACTCGGTTTCGCCAAAAATATAGGCGAGGGGCTCGTTATTCAGTTTGCGCTTTACTGCCTCGTTTAATTCTTTAGAGCAAATGTCTGGATTTTTCAAAAGTATATCCGAAAAGGTGTAGTGGCCAAAGTGAGAAATCAGCAGTCGCGCTTCATATTCAGCGCTTTCGCCCGATACGTCTGACAGCAGCCTGCTAAGCTCGGAGGCCGTCATTCTGCGCCGTTCCCTTTTTCTGTTTCGTTTTTGTCTGAAGGTGTATCGCTGTCATCCTTCTTTATATATTTTTCTCGGTCAAAGTCGGGAAATTCCTCAGAAAGAGCGCACTTCATTGCAACGATAGCGACCTCCAACTGCTTTTCGTCAGGCTCTCTCGTTGTGAGTCGCTGCATCCAGAGACCGGGCGCCGAAAGAATTTTTGTCAGCGCATTCGGGTGCTTTCCCGCATATAAAATAAATTCATATCCGAGTCCCACAATAAAGGGAACAAGCAGCAGCTTTATAACACTGCGAAGGATGTTGTTAAGAGAAGCGGGTATAAACAGAGATACTACTATTCCGATAAAGAGCATTACAAAGAGAAAGCTCGTTCCGCAGCGAGGGTGAAACCTCGTGTATTTTTTTGCGTTCTCGGGCGTAAGCTCAACGCCGCTTTCAAAGCAGGCTATGCTTTTATGCTCTGCGCCGTGATACTCGAACGTTCTGCGTATGTCGGGCATAAGTGAAACAAGATATATATAAAGGATAAAAATAGCTATCTTTAAAAATCCCTCGGGAACGGCGCGCCAAATTCCAAGCTCTTCTACGCCGAACAGAGCGGCAACTCCGCTGACTGCCAAGGTAGGCAAGTAAATGAACAAACCAAGACACAGAACAATTCCCAAAATAAGCGCGACAACCATAAGCAGGTCGAAAAGCTTTATTCCGAGATGCTTTTTCATCCATTTTTCAGCGCGGCTTTCCTCTGCTTCCTCGTCAACTCCGAGCATTTCGGCGGAAATGGTCAGGGTAGAATAGCTGAGAATCATCATTTCGACAAAATTGATAATGCCTCGTAGTATGGGGATATTAAGCCACTTGTGTTTCTTTCTTACCGATATAAATTTTCTGTCATTTACGGCTATCTCACCGTTTTCAAGGCGGCAGGCTGTGCAGCAGTTGTCCCCCGCCTTCATCATTATTCCTTCCAGAACCGCCTGACCGCCGACACGGTTAAGACGGGAACAGCTTTCTTTATTTTTCATGCTTTCTCACTTTCTTATTATATGTAAAAATCTGATTATAGCTTATGTATATGTTGTATCAATATATTAAAATATACGAAGTCCGTGTCTGTCTGCTTGCAAGCAAGCGCGGACGACCATATTTCAAG
>JAZQGJ010000059.1:0-35076 GCA_045539995.1 Eubacteriales bacterium | reverse complement strand
CTATGACGTAATCGACGTTGTTTACGCTAACGCTTTTGCTGATGCTGCTACACTTACAACCGACGCTATCGCTGAGCTTACAAAGTACGGCGAGGATGAAATCGACGTTTTGAGCGCTATCGCTACAGAGTACTACCGTTACACAGGCGTAGTTGCTGATTACGCTTCCGTTGACACCTCTGAGATAGAAGTTCTTTACGATGATATGTACGCAGACGCTGCTGACATCGTTGCTGCTGTAGTTGCTCTTGTTGACGACACTGCAGCTCCTGGTATTAAGCTTGATGTTACAGCTCTCGGATATGCTTCTGACATCGACGATGCAGTTGCTGCTGCTATCAAGATGTACACAAAGTGGAACAATGACTACTTTGTAAAGGCTAAGGACACTGAGCTCGTTAAGTATTACGAGGCATTCCGTCAGGCATTCGTTGGCGAGGCTTACATTATAAACTTTGAAGGCGACTATGTTTGGGATGCTTTGAAGGCATTTGAAGCAAGAGCTACAGAGCTTTTGGCTGCTGCTGCAGAATATAAGGATACATTCAAGTCTGCTCTTACAAAGGTTGCCGGATATTCCGTTATAAACTACTGGAAGCAGGCTGATCAGGTTGCTACAGTTAAGGCTGCTCTTGATGCTTGGAAGACCAAGTACAACTTCAAGGACGCTGAGGACGGTACTCTCGACGCTAACGTTACAGCAATAATCGGTGCTGAAACATACGCTGATTACGATGCTAACGCTTTGGTTGTTGAATATTTCGTATATCTCGAAAAGACAGCTTCTGCTGTTAACGTTGCTGATTTTGTAAAGGCTTATAACTCCGACCTCGACGAGGACGATGCAATAGTAACGTTTGACTTTGCTAAGTACGGTAGTGCAGTTGCTTCTGCTCTTGACTGGTACTTCGGTAAGGTAAAGAATGAAGTTAGAGCAAACGGCTTTATCGACGTTAAGCCTTCCACTTCTAAGGGCTTTGAGGCTTTGGCTGACGCTACTTACGGTGTTGAGGCGCTCATCGATGCAGAAAACGTTAACATAGTTAAGATCTTTGATAACCTCTTTGATCTTGATATCGCAGACGACGATGCTGCTGCATTCGATTCTATGTTGACTGCTTACGACGCTCTTCTCGCTAAGAAGAAGGCTGCTGACACAATCAACAAGAATATTGCTGAGGCTCTTGAAAAGGGCGCTAAGATAGACGTTCTTGATGACGTTGTAGACTTCATCGGTGAAGATGTTGAGACTGTTTTGAATCCTGAGGACGATGACAATCTTTACATCACAAGCGCAGGCTCTATCGGTACTTGGGCAGCTGGTTACATCGCTAAGGGCGACGTTAACTACTTGAACATGATCGACTGGGCTAACGTTGACGCTCTCTACGCTAACTACAAGGCTTCCACAGCTGAAATCGAGAAGGTTGCTATAAAGATCGCTCTCGAGTACATCGCTTGGAAGGGTGCTTACAACGCAGAGGATGGCGAGCTTACATTCGGCGGCAAGGTATTTGAGGATCTCGAACCCCTCTCCATCAACATCTTCTCCTACGATATGATTAAGGAGATCGTTGAAACATACGAGGCAATTCAGAACATCGAAAAGGGTAACACACCTGTAGTTGTTCCTGTAAACGAGGACGAAAACCTCAATATCACTCTTGAGACAGTTACTGACTACTGCTATGAGATGCTCACCTACTTCTATGATATAGTTGATTCTCTCGAAGCTGGTTTCTATAACGAAATCTATAAGGGCTATCCCTTCTTCAGCGCTACTACATACGCAGTTGAAGGCGCACTCCCGCACTCCACACATGATAACGCATGGAACAAGCCTATCGGTGCTACAGCAATGTACGCAATCATCTCTAACGGCAGAACCTTCGATTCTAAGGTAAAAGACGGCGTTATGGTTGTAATGAATGCAGGCGGTCCTGTGTTCAGAGGATATTCGAATATACAGCTTGGTGATACTTCCTTCTCTGTAGAGGTAAGCGATGTAACATATACTGTAACTACTGTATCCTATCAGTATGCTGTTTACAGCGTTAACCCCAACGACTATGCTATAAAGAATTCCAGCGGTGTTGTAACAGGCTTTGATTCAAACGGTTACCAGGCTGCTATTAGAGCAAAGGTTGCTTCAATGCACAAGACATATCTTGACAGCTACATCAAGAAAGCAGCTGCAAGCGAGTTCACAAGCTACGTTGAAACAATCGCAGCTCAGTCTCTCAACACAGGTCTTTGGACCATTGAAGATGAGATCATCATCAACGGTGACGTATATGACTTCTCTGTAAACGTAGATAAGACAGGTAAGGCATGGCAGCTCGTTGTAACAGACGCTGACGGCGATGCAGTTAACGCAGCAGCTATACCTGTTAAGTATGACGGCAAGGATTACGTAGTTTCCTTGACACCCGCAGTTGCTGACGGTAAGTTTGTTATCACTCCTTCCGTTGCTCTTGCTGGCGAAGGCGAACTTGCAATCACAGTTTACGACTTGCTCGATGACATCGATGCAGACGACACAGACGCTCTCGTTTATGACGTACGCGACTATGTTGACGCAATCGCTGCTAACCTCGACAAGATCACAACCATTCCTTTCCTTGGCAACAAGGCATCTAACCTCAACACATTCACAGCTGCTCAGCTCAAGACTCTCTTCGACGCTGAGGCTAAGAACGACTTCTGGACCGAGTTCAACTTGATCAAGGCTCGTTTGTATGGTAGCAACACAGCAACCTTCGACTGGAAATTTGGTAACTACATTACCAACTTCTCTACACTTGATGATGAAGTTGAGACAAAACTCAACGCTATCTCCAAGATGGCTTATGAGAAGGCAAAGGGTATGACTCCCGACGCTAACACAATCGAGGATGTTCTTAAGGTATTCAATACATTCAAGATCGACGTTAAGAACGTTTTGAATGAGAATGGAATCCCCTTCACAACTGCTACTGTAAACGGTTACGAGCAGATCACAATTGACTAATTCGAGTCGATTAAATTAACAATTCCGACGGTAATACGTCGAATATCAAGGAACCTCTTGGGCGCTTGCGCCCATCAGGTTCCTTTGATTTTATTACGAGGATAAGGGCACGAGCGCCCATCAGGTTCCTTTGATTTTATTACGAAGACAAGGACACGAGCGCCCAAGAGGTTCCTTTGATTTTTATATCGGCGAGTGCTATCTTCCTTTCACTCTGCGCGGCTTGACTCGACGCTCTTTGGTGGTAGCGGCAGGATAGCATATAGCGGCTTTTATAAAAAACTTTATTTTTTGTTGCAAAAGTCCGAATAATGTGCTATAATAACAAGGTGAAAGTCGAGACATTCGTTCTCGGCAAGAAAAAACTAAAAATTGAAGAGTAGGAACAGGGATAATTTTGAATGGACGGAGAGTTGTCATTCAAGGCGGGAGACCGTTTTTGTTCCGCATCTCGCTTCATAGGGCAAAAAATGGCGCTTTATTCGCGTTTCTCTTTTTCGCCATATGATGAAAGGGGGAGAAGAGTAGAATGAAAAAAGCAAACAATTCGCAAGGCGCCGATAAAAAAACACAAGGCGCAGATAGCCAAGTACAAAGCACTGATAGCCAAAAACAAGGCACTGATAGCCAAAAACAAGGCGCTGATAGCCAAATGCAAAGCGTAGAAAGCCAAAAACAGGGCGCTGGTAGCAAAAGGCAGTGTCCTGATAGCAAACAAGGCGTCGGCAAAAAAAGACAAGGCCCCGTATTTTACAGCGTAAGGGCTCTGACGCTTTCGGCAATGCTGACTTCTATGAGTGTAGTAATCGGCATTTTCTGCAAGAATTTCCTCAATTTTGGCGGAGGTCTTTTCCGAATCACCTTTGAAAATCTGCCTATCATAATTTCGGGCATCGCTATCGGCCCCATAACGGGCGCGCTTGTCGGCATTGCAAGCGATATTATAAGCTATTTCCTTTCTAATCAGATATATCCGCCTAATCTTGTAGTGACCTTGGGGGCGGCGCTTATAGGCTGTCTTTCAGGCATTGTTGCACGCTATATCCCTAAGAGCAGGGCGAAGCTGAGAATAATTGCGTCGGGCGCTGTTTCGCATTTTGTCGGCTCTATAATAGTTAAATCTATAGGGTTATTTCAGTTTTACGGCTATGCTGTGCTTTGGAGAATACCTCTTTATCTCATTATAGCGACTATTGAAATATCACTGATATGTGCGCTTTATAAAAACAAAAGCATTAAGAGCTTAATCGACGAGGGTGACGTAAAAATATGAATTACGAGGAAACGCTTAAATATATACACGCGGTCTCCTGGACGGGAAGCCGTCCGGGACTTGAAAGAATTTCCGAGCTTTTACACAAAATGGGAGATCCTCAGGATACTCTCAAATTTGTGCACGTGGGAGGCACGAACGGCAAGGGCTCTTTTTGCGCCATGCTTTCGTCTGTTTTGTCAGCGTCAGGCTATAAGACGGGGCTCTATACCTCGCCCTACGTCAAGTATTTTAATGAAAGAATGGCTATAAACGGCGAGATGATAAGCAACGACGAGCTTTCCGATATTGTCGGGTACGTTAAGACCTTTGCCGACGAAATGCAGGACAAGCCCACCGAATTTGAGCTTATATGCGCCGTCGCCTTTGAATATTTTCACCGTAATAGTTGCGATATAGTCGTGCTTGAGGTAGGACTCGGAGGCAGACTTGACGCGACGAACGTAATAAAGACGTCAGAGCTTTCGGTAATAACGGGCATTTCTCTTGACCATACGGCGCTGCTTGGAGATACTGTCGAAAAAATAGCTGAGGAAAAGGCGGGAATCTGCAAAAGCGAAAGACCTGTCCTTTACGGCGGCGAGGACAAGACTGCGCGCGACGTAATAAAGAGAATAGCGAAAAGCAAAAAATGCGCCTTTTTTGAGACACAGCGCGAAGCGCTTAAGGATGTTAAGCACGCTTTGGACGGTACGAGCTTTTCCTTTGACGCTGAAGACGACTTGAAAATAACGCTTTTGGGAAGCTATCAGGTATATAATGCGGCTACGGTAATTACCGCAGTCTCGATTTTACGCGGCGAGGGCTATAAAATTTCACGCGAGGCATTGCGTCTTGGTCTTGAGAATGCAAAATGGCGCGCGAGGTTTGAATTGCTTTGTTCTTCTCCCGTAATAGTTTTTGACGGCGGACATAATCCTGAGGGCGTATCTGCCGCAGTCGAGAGCGTAAGGACCTATTTCGGCAAGAATAAAGTACGAGTAATCACGGGAGTGATGAAGGACAAGGACTATCATTTTATTTCAGAAAGAATAGCGAGTGTTGCATGTGAGGTATTTACGGTTACGCCCGACAATCCGAGAGCGCTTACGGCAAACGAATACGCAGAGGTCTTTTCTGCTCTGGGCGTTGACGCGTGCCCCTCTGCGAGTGTTAGAACGGCAATTTCTGCGGCGATTGAGAGGTCGCAGTCTGACGCTTGTCCTATAATTGCGCTCGGCTCGCTTTATATGTACGAGGAATTTACGCGCGAATTAGAAGCTCTTTTAGAGAGTGAAAGCATATTGACGCAAAAAAAATAAAAAAATTGAAAAAAACTATTGACAAATCATAATAAGTAGTGTATAATACTTTTGTTATCCTAAGACAGCAGGTTCCCGTAAAGGTGGAAACACTTTCCTGCCGAGGAGTGATTTATATCTTTAATTTTATATTATTGCATATTTATCCTTTTTCGGTAGTGTCTTTCGGCATATACGGGAGAAGGATTTTTTATTTTGAATAAATTATACGGAGGTTTAAAATGCCAAGTCAGAAAATTCTTGAACAGAAACAAGAAGTTGTAAAAGCGCTTGCCGAGAAGATTCGCGGCGCAGCATCAGGCGTTCTTGTTAAGTACGAAGGCATTACTGTTGAAGACGATACAAAGCTTCGTGCAGCGCTTCGCGCGGCAGGCGTTGATTACAGCGTTATGAAGAACTCTCTTACAGGCAGAGCTTGTAAGGAAGCAGGTCTCGGCGACGCAATGGATCAGTATCTCAACGGAATGACAGCTATTGCTATAAGCGCGACAGACGCAGTTGCGCCCGCAAAGATTATGAAGGAATATGCCGAGAAGGTAGAGTCCTTTGAAATCAAGGCAGGCTTCGTTGACGGCGCCGTTGTTGACGCTTCGGTTATTATGACTCTTGCTTCGATTCCTTCCAAGGAACAGTTGATCGCAAAGATGTTGGGCAGCTTGCAGGCTCCTCTTCAGAACTTTGCTTTCGCTATCAAGGCAATCGCAGACAAAAAAGAGGAAGCTGCTCCCGCAGAAGCAGCAGAAGCTCCTGCCGAGGCTTAATTTCGGCGTAAACTACTAAAAAAATAAAATAAGTATATTGAAAATCGGAGGATTTAACAAATGGCAAACGAAAAGACCACTCAGATTCTTGATCTTGTAAAAGAGCTTACAATTATTGAGCTTAACGATCTCGTTAAGGCTCTCGAAGAGGAATTCGGCGTTAGCGCAGCTCCCGTTGCAGCAGTAGCAGTAGCAGGCGCAGCAGCAGCTCCCGCAGCAGAGGAGAAGACCGAGTTCGACGTAGTACTTAAGGCAGCAGGCGCTAAGAAGCTTGATGTTATTAAGGCAGTTCGTGGCATCACAGGTCTCGGCTTGAAGGAAGCGAAAGACTTGGTTGAGGGCGCTCCTAACACAGTTAAAGAGGGCGTTTCCAAGGAAGAAGCTAGCAAAATTGAGGAAGAGCTCAAGGCTGCCGGCGCAGAAGTTGAAGTTAAGTAATTTAAACTTCGTATATTTTACCCACGTGTGCACCTGTTCACACGTGGGCTCTTTTTTTATTGATGAATAGTAAAAAGGTAAGGAAATAGATTGAAAGAAACTTCTACACGAAAGCAAAAAAGTCCTTTAAACCAAGTGACAAATATTGACAAACACTATCTGATGTGATATACTTATTCTCGGTAGCAATACCCGAGGGCACCATTTCGGTGGCGGCTGCTCCTTTCTTGAACGGAAGGAGACTTCTTTGCTCCTTCTGAATTTATAAGGAAGGAGTGGTGCGATGTTTTTTTATAATGCACCTTGTTTTAACGTATGGTTACATACGAAGCCTTGTTTGCTTTTGTTATGGTACTTATTGCGTTTGCGGCTCTATTTGGCAACCGTAAATAAACAAAAAAGATAACCGCCCTGCGACCAACATAGCGGTTATCTTTTAAACCAATATTATGGGAGCAACCGTCATCGGTGTCCCTCGTTATACTTATTATACTGCATTTTACTCAATAAGTCAATAGCTTTTTTTAATGTTTTTACAACTTTTTTATAATAGTAGAAACTTCTATACGAAAGCAAAAAGGGCTTGACAAAAGAGAAAAAATGTGTTATCCTATTATAGCAAAAAGAGAATATGAAGGCATAGCTCAGTTGGTTAGAGTGCCTGCTTGACATGCAGGAGGTCGATGGTTCAAATCCATCTGTCTTCACCATTAAAGGGCGACAAAAAAGATACAGCCCGAAAAGCCTTGATTTTTCAAGGCTTTTTCCTTTTTAGAGACGAAATTTTTATATTCGATTTCGTAGATGAAAAACAGGATGTTTTTCGGGCTGAATAAACTTGAACTTGTGTCTAAAATATGGTGTTTTTATAGAAACAAAATTGACATTCGCTATTTTCTATGATATAATCTATATGTGAATGTATTTAGGAGGTTATCAATGAATAGTTTTTCTTCGCTTTGTGCAGGATATTCGTCTGAGCTTGGTTCGTGTATATGTGGCGATTCATTGGATCTCCTAGAAAATTTAGAAGATGGAAGTATAAATCTTGTTCTAACAAGCCCCCCCTTTGCCCTCCAAAGAAAAAAAGAGTATGGAAACGAAGAACAAGAAAAATATGTGGATTGGCTTTGTGAGTTTGGAAAGTTAGTCTATAAGAAATTAAAAAACGATGGTAGTTTTGTAATTGATATTGGTGGTGCATACGAAAAAGGCGCACCTACTTACAGTTTATATCAATTTAAAGCTCTTATCAAGTTGTGTGATGATATTGGATTTCACCTTGCGCAACCATTTTATTGGCATAACCCCAGTGCTTTGCCTGCACCTATTGAATGGGTAAACAAAAGAAAACTACGAGCAAAAACATCTGTAAACACTATTTGGTGGCTTTGCAAGTCTCCGTACTGCAAATCTGATATTTCCAAAGTTTTAACTCCGTATTCCGACAGAATGCGAAGACTAATATGCAAACCAGAAGATTTTATAAAGGGTGAGGTGACTGTTAGACCTTCGGGACATGTTTTTGGTAAATCTTCATGGAGCAAAAATAACGGCGGATCAATTCCATCTAACTTGCTCCAAATTTCAAACAGTGAGAGCAATAGTCAATATCTAAGACTTTGCAAAGAGTTAGGTGTAAAAGGACATCCAGCACGTTTTCCACAAGGCATTCCCGATTTTTTCATTAAATTACTTACCGAAGAACAGGATTTAGTTGTAGATATTTTTGCTGGAAGCAACACTACTGGAATGGTAGCAGAAAAGCTCAACCGAAAATGGCTGAGCTTTGAACTGTCAAAAGATTATGTAGCTTCTTCTGTATTTAGGTTTGAACAAAACATAGATGAAGCGAAAGAAAGTTATGAGAAGATACAAAATGGAAACTTTATAAAGTTACCCTCCGAAATTAAACAGCTAAGGTTAAAGTTCGATTAAATCTGGATCAATAGGCTTGTTTGGATCAAATGGGTATACTTTTATGCCATTTTCTCTTACAAATTTAACCGGTATTTTAGGATTATTTAAATGCACCATCGTTTCTAACTTTTGTTCCCAATGTTGATATATTGGTTCAAGCATTGCAGGTGTCATAACATAAATTTCTTCAAGCGTTATCCCTCTATATATTGCAAAAGTCCATGGAACTTTTCTATATTTCTCTATAATCACATGATTGGTATGATGGTTGGTACTAAATCCACTGGCACTGGTTGAAAGATTGATAGATTTCATTTCCCACTCTGTTCCGTTTGGAGAAACGGCATCGTTCCCCTCCCTTCCCGGCAACACTTGCATATTTAAATATACAAGTTGTTGTAATACTTTGGCACCGTTATCTTGAAATATATCCTCGATACCATATTCGGCTGCCATCTTTGAAAGGTCATGCAGATTATTCCATAAAGAATCCAATTTATTGATTAGAGCTAAATGTTCAGAATCATGAAATTTCATTGTTAGAAACTCCTTTTTCGATGAAAAGTTTATATGTATCTATGTTTAAAGCATCTGCAATACGTTGAATGTTTTCAAGTGAAATGCTTCTACGAAAACACTCAATGTCGCTTATATAAGTTCTATGTAGTCCACACACTTCTGCGAATTTTTCTTGTGACAAACATAATTCTTTTCGGTATTTACGAAGATTTTGACCAAACACTTTTATAATATCCATAACATAAACCCCCCTTGGATATATTATATCGAATTGAACACAATGAGTCTACATACAATAAGTGTATGAAGTTTTATAATTAAAAAAACAAGAGCACGGGTTCAAGTCTATGCGAAAACTCTTGAAAACATCTTTTTTTGTCTGCCCTTCTCAGAAAAAAGCCCTGACTGTGATACAATCAGGGCTTTTTTGCTAAATTTACTGTCGGTAGAAGGAAATTTATTCTGCCTTTTTGATTTTTATGAGCGAGACGGTCATATCGTCCTTGCTCTCGTTCTTGTTTTGCGCGCGTATTATAATTTCCTTCGCGCAGTCTTCAAGGGAGTCGGGGAGGGGCTTGACAAGCAGGGCAAGGAGCCAGCCCATATCCTCGTCTGCGCCGATTATTCCGTCAGAGAGCATAATTATTACGTCTCCCTCCTTTATTTCAAAGTCGGTTTTCTCGGCGTCGAGATTTTTCATAAGTCCGATGGGAACCGTCTTTGAGCGTATGCGGAATATGTCCTCCCCTCTTTTTACAAATGAAATTGCGGCTCCGCTTTTTAAGAAGGTCGTTCTGCCGTAGATAAGGTCTATTTCAAGCATATCCACGGTAGCAGAGCATTCATCTCCTCTTGCTCTTAAAAGGTTGTTTAACATTCGCATAGAGACGGTTTTAGAGCTTCCCGACTTCAGGAGCAATTCCAAAAAGCCGACGCACAGCTCTGCGGCGCTCGACGCCCCTCTTCCACTTCCCATTCCGTCGCTTATTATGGAATAGAAATAATCGTCGCGAGTGAAAAATCTTTTTTGCTTATCGCCCGAAATTTCGCCGCTTCCCGACGGTGAGGACGCGCCTGCGTATTCTATATCAAATTTCTTTATCGCGTACATTTTGGAGGTAAGCGCCTCACTCGTTCTTTCAAACTCGACCTGACTCAATCGGCAGCCACATATTTCTTCAAAGCGCTTATGCAGCGCAGGGGCGGCTTTTCTTAACGCTTCTACCTTTCGGCATCCTATAGCTATACGCTTTTTTCTCTGCCCGTACGCCGCTATTCGCTCGGCATAAACGCCCGCCTCTACACACACGCGATTTAACACGTCGCGCAGAGCCGTGTCCTCTTCCTTTTCTCTTTGAGTATTTTTATAGGCGTTTTCGAGCAGTTTGGATATCAAAGCATAATCTGTAGAGATAAAATCGTATTTATTGCCCTTTATGCTCTCAATGCTCATTTCGGTAGCTTTTTCCGAAATTCCAGACATTATTTTTTTCATATGCGGACATTTTTTTGCAAGAGAGTCGGGAATACTGCTTTTTTTCATAATTCCGTTTTTATGCAGGTCGTCGGAAATCTCTTCAAATACCGACTCGGCTTCCTTTTCGTTTTCCCAGCAGGCGCTCTTTTTTACACAGCTATTACAGTATCGGGCGCATACCTGCTCGCACATCATATAATAGTCTTCCTTTTTCGGACGGTTGGCGGCAGAGGAGTCGCCTATCTTCCTTGCAAGCTCGGAAAAGACGTGCGACAAGCGAAACATTCTGTCGCTTTCCCTTGCAGAGTCACTGACTGCCTGCTCGGTCTGCTCGCATATTATTTTGCTTTTTATCTCCTCCTTATTTCTTTCGCTGTCGGAACGGATACGCGAAAAAAGAGGAAATGAAAGCAAGGAGACCGTAGAGACGGCGGGAGAGATATAGATAAATCCGTCAAGTCCGCCTATATACGACGCCCAGCCGATAGCAGCCGCCGCGCCGAGAGTGAAGGAATAAAACGCGCCGTAGTGCCATAATATTCCCGAAATCAAGCCAAGCGCGGCAAGTGAGGGGGCATATATGGCTTTTAAAGTAAGGCCACAGACGAGCCCCGTAATACAGCCCTTAAGCGCGCCGAACCTTTTTGAAACAAAGAAGCTTGAGAGAGTAAAAAAGGCGAGTCCGAGCGAGATTCCAAAGATTGAGGTTTTGTTTAAAGCGAAGCCGATGGCCGCTATAAAGCCAAGAAGCGATATCTGCGCGTACGTGGCAGATACGTTTCCCCAGATATTTCTTTTTCTTTTTCCGAAGCCGAAAAGCTCGTCGCTTCCGATATTGCTCTCAGCAAGTCCTAAAAACAGCAGACAGAAAAGAGGGGAAAGCAAAAGCGCGGCTACGCAGAACAGCGAGCTTGTTTTATTTATTCCACCGAGCGCAAGCTCGTAAAGTGATAGCAGCAGAGCCGAAAAAACCGACAGCGCTATGCGAAGCTGGGGCAGCTCCTCAAAATAATGCTCGCATACGGGAAGCATTCTTCTTTTCTCTACGGGGGCAGAAGCCGCTATTCGTATAACGAAAATCAATATGTAAAGGGAAATATAAACGACACTTGCGTGGCCAAGACGCAAAGCACCGAGCAAACTGCCGAGAAAGCAGGGGAGAAGTCGACGACGCATAGCGCACAGGAGGGCAATTCCAAGCGGAAAGGCGCCGAAGAGGATATGTGTAGAAGAGAACAAAAGCGATATGAGCAGCAGCGCCATATCACAGAGAAGCTCTTTACCCTTGTCAGCGCCTCTGTCAAACTCCGACAAAAGCTGTCTTAAAAAAAGCGAAAACGGCTTGTCCCCACTCAAAAAATCGACATCCGAAAAGTCCTTTGATTTTTTTGTTTCCATAATTAACACTTCCTTTTTATTTATTTTTACGCTTGGTACTAAATGAATAATAACATAAAAATAATATAAAAAATGTCAATTAAAGAGCGAAATGATATTCTATTTTTGACGAAAAAAAAGGCTTCTTAAGAGCTTTTGACTTAACTCGGAGAGAGCTGATTTTGACGGTCAAGAGGGACGTGTGGTAAAGAAAATTTTATCGTTTAATATTGAAATGAGGGCTTTTTTGTGCTAAAATATACGTGGGCTTCACTTCGCCTTCAAGGGAGTGGGCTTACTTAAAATCAGGGGGAACGGAAATGGGGAAATTTGACGGAATATTGATATGCACCGACCTTGACGGGACTCTGTATAAAAAGGATAAGACCGTGTCGCGAGAAAACCGTGAGGCGATAGAATATTTTAAGAGCGAGGGCGGATATTTTACGTTCATTACGGGACGTATGCCCTATTATTCTCACGAGGCGTATAATGCGGCGACGCCAAACGTACCCTTCGGCTGTATAAACGGCGGCGGCGTGTATGACGGAGAAAAGGGAGAATACGTATGGAAGCTTGAGCTACCCGACGGCTTTTTGGAGCTTCTCGATGCGGTTGACGTGGCATTTCCCCGAGTAGGGTTTCATATCTGCACCTTTGATAAGATTTATTTTGCGAAGGAAAACGAGGTTATGGCAGCCTTCAGGCGACTGACGGGAGTACCGAACAACGTCTGTAATCGCCACGAGCTAAAGGCGCCTATCGCAAAGGTCCTTTTCGGCACGGCGCCTGAGGAGGAGATGCAGGCGTTGATAAGATTTCTTAAGGCGCATCCTGCTTCTGCAAAATTTGATCTTCTGCGCTCGGAGAGAAGCCTTTTTGAAATTCTGCCGAAGGGCGTCAATAAGGGACTTGCGCTTTCCAAGCTTGTCGAGTTTCTTCGCGTTGACACAAAAAAGACGGTTGCTATAGGCGACTACGAAAACGATATCGGTATGTTCAGAGAAGCGGCAGTGGGCGTAGCAGTCGCGAACGCCTGTCAGTCGGCGCTTGACGCCGCAGATTTTGTTACCGTGAGCAACGAGGAGCACGCGATAGCTCAGGTTATCCGCGATATAGAAAACAACAAATATCCACTTTAAATATCGTTTATAAATAAAGAAGAGGCTGTCCCAGCGCTATCGCACGCTTGAGACAGCCTCTTCAGGCTAAAGGGCGTTATAAACTTTAATTTGCAAACAAGGGCTTTTCATTCGTCCCTGTATTCTAAAATATCCTGTACGCGACAATCCAAGAATTTACACAAATCGTTTATAGTCACGGTGCTTATCGGCTTGTTGTGCTTTAATCTGTCGAGCAGGCTTCTGCTCACATTAAACTGCTGTATTAATTTGTAGGTAGATATATTCTTTTCTTTTAAGGTTTCGTAAAAGGGCTCGTAGGAAATCATAGCGCTCTCCATATACATTTATAATTATTTTCTTTACAAAATAATTATAGAATATACTCAATACATTGACAATTGTCTATAAACAGAGTATAATATAAAGGGCTCGCGAGTAACAGCAGACTAATCAGCCCTTTTTGTCGTTTTTATGCTCGTAATCCAAAATAAAAGCGCCAAGCAGGGTTATAGAGATGCTGGACAGAACTGTGTCGATAAGTATATGTAAATTTCTATGTAGCCAAAGCGCTGTTTCACTTTCTGACAGCGTCGGGGAAAAAAAGAAAAATGCCGACGCTAACAGGCTGCATAGTGTAAGAGAAAGTCCCGAAATGAGAATTACGTGAGACTGTCGGCACATATTTTTTACGTAATCCGAGACAAAGAGCGTTATTCTTTTCATTTTCATTTTTCCTTTCTATAGCCAGAGTATTCAATAATATTTTAGCATAAATTTATTCTTCCGTCATTAGTGAGTCGATGGAAGAAAAGGGAGAAAGATGAAAATTGAAAGTTGAAAGTTGAAAGTTGAAAATTGAAAATTAAAAAAATTTGAAGTTGAAAATTGAGGAAGAAGCCACTTACTAAAATACAAGCTGTACTAAAAGCATATAGCATACAGTTCCGCAAACGATGCTTAAAAGGGTGTTTCTTTTCCACACGAACAGAACGCCGACGAGGAGACTTGCGATGACGGCGGGAAGATAATTAGCGACGGAGGAAAAGCTTACGTCCTTAAGACAGTAAACGACGAGCATTCCCATAACGGCGTAGGGAAGCGTTTTGCTCAGCTTTTCAATTATTTTCGGTGTTTTTCTGCTTCCGTTAAAGATGATAAAGGGCAGAAAGCGCAAGAGCGCTGTGACACCTGATATAACAGCAACAGATAAGTACGTATGTAGGTCAGTCATTTATTTTTCCTCCTTGAAAAGACAAAGCGTAAGCAGAATAATCAGCATTGACGGAATTAAAAAGCTTTCGCTTCCAAACAAAATAAGGCAAAAGGCAGAAACGGCGACACCGATTACGGCTGGGGTGTGCTTTTTTGTGTTCAGCCACTGATTGAGGAATATAGTGATAAAGAGGGCAGTCAGTACAAAGTCAATGCCTTGACTGTTGAATTTTACGAGAGAGCCGAAAACGGCGCCCAAAACAGAGCCTGTTATCCAATATACGTGATTGAAAAGCGACACGAAGAGATAATAGGTCTTTTTTTCCTTCTCCGACAAGTCCAGACTGTCGTTACACAGTAAGGAATAGGTCTCGTCGGTGAGAGCGAAAATCAGGTAGAGCTTTCTTTTTCCTACGCCCTTATATTTATCGAGCATCGAAATTCCGTAAAAGAGGTGTCTTGCATTCACCATCAGCGTTGTCAGAGCGATGGTTATAAGCGAAGCGCCTCCTGCAAGTAATCCTACGGCAACGTATTGCATAGAGCCTGCATAAATTGTGAGGCTCATAACGGCGGACAAAAGAGTATCAAATCCGTTTGCTTTCAGAATTATGCCGAAGCCGAAGCCAAGCGCCAGATATCCCGTCATTACGGGAATCGTCGAATACAGCGCTTTTTTTATCATTCTGTTCATTTTAATTTACTCCGTTAAGTTGATAG
The DNA here is from genome assembly GCA_045539995.1 of Eubacteriales bacterium. GTDB lineage: Bacteria > Bacillota > Clostridia > Oscillospirales > CAG-272 > UBA1740. Next base: position 19,944 of record JAZQGJ010000059.1, on the reverse strand, counting down.
TAAAATTATAGCACAAAAGGCGTTGAGAAACAATAGCATTGTCGATTTTTGTGTGCTTTACGAGTCTTATGACAGACGCAAAATTTGACAAAATTTTCGTTTTCTGTATGCTAAAATTTCATTAAAGCTTCAAAAGGAGAAATAAAATGAGAGAAAATACAACAATGGACTATGGCTCATTTATAAAGGCGAGAGAATCGGAGAGTGGAAAACGGAGGCGGGTGCTTTGCTACGAAAGGCGTAAAACCTCATATCTTATCTTGGAATACAGGCTCTTTGAGGATATAGACGATGACGAAAAAGCGCCCTATACCGTCGGAATTTGCGCGTCAAACGGCAAGAGAGAGCGCTACACCGAGCTGGAAAACTGCTTTTATGAAAAGGACATATCAAGAATGTTTTTTGATATTCTCGTGCGAAATATGGTGACCCCTGTGGGGCTCTCCTACGTATATAACGATTTTACCGAGTAGGTTTTTTCTTTAAAGCAACCTGATTCTTACAAAGCTATATGTAAAAAAACGTACATATTTTATTAATAGAAAATCAACATTTGTATGCAATAATAATAGCGTTATTTTGTAAAAAAATGGAGATTTTTTATGGAATTTTTGTATGAAAATTTATTATGCCTTACCTGGCAGCAGGTCGTTATGTGGCTTATCGGCGGACTCTTGATTTATCTTGCTATAAAGCACGATATGGAGCCTACGCTTCTTTTGCCTATGGGCTTTGGCGCTATACTTGTCAATCTTCCGTTTTCGGGCGCGATTGGCGAGTACGTTGACGGTGTTCTCGTCGAGGCGAACGGACCGTTGTCTACCCTGTTTAGTGCAGGTATATCCAACGAGCTTTTTCCCCTGTTGCTCTTTATCGGTATAGGCGCGATGATAGATTTCAGCCCCGTGCTTTCAAACCCCAAGCTGATGATATTCGGCGCGGCGGCTCAGTTCGGTATATTTTTCACTCTTTGCGTGGCAAGCATCTTCTTTGACATTAAGGAAGCGGCTTCTATCGGTATAATAGGCGCGGCAGACGGACCGACGGCTATCGTTGTCGCCAATAAGCTTTTAGGCTTTGACAGCCCCATAACAGGAGCTATTATGGTTGCGGCTTATTCATATATGGCGCTTGTTCCCATCATTCAGCCCCCCGTTATCAGACTGCTGACGACGAAGAACGAGCGAAGAATAAAAATGGCTTATTCAGAGAAGCCTGTATCCCGTACAACAAAGATACTTTTCCCGATAGTTATTACTATCGTTGCAGGCTTGGTTGCTCCCGCCTCGGTTGCGCTCGTAGGATTTTTAATGTTCGGTAACCTTATACGCGAGTGCGGAGTTTTGAATTCCCTTTCCGAGACGGCTCAAAAGGTGCTTGCGAACCTTATTACGATATTCCTCGGCATCACTATTGCGTGCCAGATGGAAGCAGATAAATTCCTGCGCCCCCAGACTCTGCTTATTTTAGGTCTCGGTTTGTTCGCATTTATCTTTGATACGGCAGGCGGAGTTCTGTTTGCAAAGCTTATAAATCTTTTCTTGCCGAAGGGAAAGAAGATAAACCCCATGATTGGCGCGGCAGGCATTTCGGCCTTCCCGATGTCGGGACGTGTCGTGCATAAGATGGGACTCAAGGAGGACTCTTCCAACTTCCTGCTTATGCATTCTATAGGCGTAAACGTTTCGGGACAGATAGCATCTGTAATTGCGGGCGGTATGATACTCGCATTCTTCGCTTAATTTAGGAGGTAGCAATATGTCGTTTGATATGAATTTTGTACCTGGAAATTTTGTTGACTCACTTGAATATATGGGAAAAGGAATGCTCGGTATTTTTATCGTAATTCTTGTAATCGTAGGAATTACAGGTGCGTTGAACAAATTCACCAGCAAGAAAAAATAAATAAACAACAAAAAAAGGAAAAGCCCGTTGCTCATAAAAGAGCGACGGGCTTTTTTTATAAAGTATTATGGGGAAAAGCCCCTTAATGCTCTTTTCTGCATTTCGGGCAGAGGGCTCTTCCGCTTGAGGTAATCTCGGTAATGTTTCTGAAATGGAGCTGCGCCTCGTCATACCTGTCGTGCAGGAATTTTCGCGATTCAAGCCTTGCCGAAATGAGCGAGCGCTTTGCGATATCCGAGACGTAATATTTTTCGTTTGTTCTCGGACAGACTCTTTCGCTTATATGCGCCATACAAACGGCGCATTCATACGCGCCCTCGTTTTCACTCAGCTCGTTGCCGCAGAAGGGACATACGCTATGCTCGGTGTCGGAATATATCATCGCACGAAGCAAGACCTGCTGAATACGTCTGAACGAATCAACGTCGAAGACTGAAAGATACAGAGTTCCGTTTTCTCCGTGAATTCTGGGGCTGACAAAAATATATTCCTCGGCGGAGACTTTCGTCTTCAGTCTTTCAAGCTCGGCTTGAGACAAGCCTTCCTTTTCGCAGAGAATAAGGCAGACGCGATAGGTCCAGTTTTTAGTCACGTCGAAAAGAAGCACATTGGTCTGATTTACTTCGGTTCTTCTTACGTTTAAATGCCAGGAAAGAAAGTCGGCTTGAGCGTCTAAGTCCTGAAAGCTCAGCCTTTCACTGTCAGCAAAGGTAAAATTGAAATGCCCTATAGCGAAAACCGAAAGCAAAGCGCAGAAAGCGGAAAATTCCTCGCTGTCAGTAAAATCGCTATACGAGCTTTCGCCCGTTTTCCTTTTGTTTTGTTCAAACCATTTCGCAAGGCTATAGAGCTGGGCATAGTCTCTGTGGCAACGGAAAATATTGGTCTTCTTAAGAGTTATCTTATCATTTACCTTCTTTTTACATTTTCGGTAGACAGGGGAGGATAGCTTTGCGCGCAGAGTTTTATCTATGAAAAGCAGCTTCTCTATACAGCGCGTCCAAACGGCAATATGATTGTTCTGCGCCTTCGCATACTCGATGTGAAGCTTTCCTATCGCCAAAAAGTAGGAATTATGGTGGGTACGGTCAAGGAGATTGAAATGCAAATCCTGACAACCGTACAAAATGTCCTTAAAAAGCGAAAGCGAGCGCTTTACAAAGGAAAGAATGGCGTCGACAGTATGTACGAAAACTAAATTTTCATAGAGAGTATAGGTTTCTATATGCTCTATAGTCAGTAGCTTTTTAGGCCTTATTCCACAGTCCTCGTCAATATCGTCCCAAAGCTCGCTGTGAAAGGACGCGTGCTTTAAGGAGTGGTTATTTATTATTTTTACCGTCTCAATCGGGAGAATTTCGTCCTTGTCGCGAAGTCGGATAACAGGACGGGCGAAAATTCGCTTGATAGCAGGCAGAGCGTGGATTATTCTGTCGAGAGCTTCTTCAATATTGCCGAGATGCTTCTCACTCGGAACGTCAAAGAGCTTAAGGTCGTTTAATACGTGAGAGTCAAATTCAGAGTAGGAGATATGCCTATTTTCTGTCGAAAATTTCAGATAATCGGCATAGACGCTATCGTTTTTATTCTCGGACGAGTCCTGCATTTTAGTCCTCCTTAAGACTCAGAATAAATTCACTGCATTTAGTAAGGTTTAATTTCTCGAATTCCTCTGCGAGAAGCTCCTTGTCGTCAATGCTCTTAAGCTCTAACTTTTTGACAACCTTACTTAACAGTATAGTTTCAAGAGCCTCGTGGATAACCTTCTCGTTGCTCTCAAAGCAAGCGGCGTAAATGCTAACAAAGGATTCCATCTGATTTGCAATTCTGTTACCGAAGGAAATGTTGTAGGGAAGCAGGAGATTTTCAACCTCGGCAATAATAGGAGCCTGCTCAAGCTTGAAGCTTATCTTGCTCTTTGCTTCTTCAAAGAGAGCGTTAAGAGCTGATGCCGAAAGCGAACGGGGAGGTATGGGCGAATTGAAATATTGAGGCTTCGGCGCGCGTCGGTCAAAGTTCATCGTATGCGCGCGGTCATAAACCTTGTCGCTTATATCATACGTGCTTTCGTCTCGGTTAGCCGTTCCTATAAACCATATATTCGACGGAATTTTGATAGTATGTCCGTCATTCAGCGCAAGATAGCGATAGCTTCTGCCGTTTTCTGTACGGAAAAGAGGTGTGTTTGACAGCTTAAGCTCGCGCTTGTCCGGCTCGTTTTCCATAAGCGACAAAAAGTCGGAGAAGTAATATTCGATACGGCTGAGGTTCATTTCGTCAAGAACTATGAAGGTGAGCGCGTCGGGGTTGAGCGCGGCTTCATATACGGCCTGTGTGAATTTTTTCGGTGTAAACACCTTGTTGAATTCGTTATAGTAGCCTATAAGCTCGTTTTTATCTCGCCAGGACGACTCTACCTCTATTATGTGGCAGTATGCGAGCAGCGCCTCCGATACTATTTTCGGAAGGCTTGTCTTACCCGTACCGCTCATGCCCTGTAAAATGGTCAGCTTCGTTGTTCCGAGACCTGCCAAAAACGCGGCGACGGTTTCCTTCGTATAGAAAAGGTGAAGTCGGCAGTCGCGGGCATACTGAACTATAAAGTCCGCTATGTCCGAGAGCGTCGGATTTTCAAAGCGAGACGCCTTGTTTTTCTCGGTTTCGGCGAGCAATGCGGGAGCTTTTTTATCAAGCGCGGAAAAAGCGGGGCAGGGGTCGAAGTCGGATATCGCTTTCTTTTCGGACGCAGAGGCGCCTGTGCTGCTCTCAGAGGAGACGGCAAAATCATTATCCTCTCCGCCCTCAAGCTGCTTTGTTTTTTCCTTTAGCTGACGGTTAAGCGCAATGCTTTCAGTAAAGGGACTTCTTAATAGCAGAATAACCGTGATAACGAGCGAAAGCGCAAAGAATGAAATAGAAAAGCTATGTACGTTATAGGAAATAAGCTCGCTTGAATGAATTCCGTATTTCACTATTATTTGCGTGAGTATATCAAAATTGAGTATCTGGACTATCTGGTAATACTGTCCGAAAAGACCTATCGCTAGGGTAGACGCTGCGCTGAGCAAAACTGTCGCAAGCGAAATCTTCGCGAAAATTGGCGAGCGGCTTAAGAAGGAGGCGACGGACAGAAGAATAGCCACGGTTACGAGGAAGAACATTAAAAACAGAACGAAAGCCAGCATAGGCTCGCTCGAGGTCGTAAGAGACTCGGGATTAAAGAGCAGAGCCGAGCCCGAAATCACGTAGTCGGGGATCGAAACACCCGGAACGTTGAACCTTACGGTGACAAGGTCTGAAAGCATAGCGGCTAAAGCGACGGCAACAGAAACCAGAGCAAAGAAGAGAAGCTCTATATGCTTGTAGAGAATAACGCGGCGCAGCTTTTTTGCGTCGTTTTTCAATAGCGAGACGTCTTCCGTGTCAGTCTTTGACGCCATTGACGGAAAAGCCCCCGTAATTCCCGAAAACGCGGAATAAATAAAAGTAACTGCAAGAATAAAAATAAGAGGGAAAAAGTCAACCTTCGGCACACTTCCGTATCCGCCTATCATTATATTGAAGGGCGCGAAAAGATATTCAATGGCTGTATAAATAAGAGTCACGATGCAGGATGTATAAACTGCTCTTCTCGAAAATCTTGCCGTCCTTTTCTCGCTTTTCAGGGAGAGAGCTGCCATAACCGCTCTCATAACGCATAAAACGAGAGTGAAGACGAGAATAAATAAGCAAGCGAGTGAAAGCGGAGCGACAGAAGAAAGCTCGTAGAGGGGCGACTTCAAAAATTTAAAGCTATTTAATGCCGTTGCGGTATATTTTTCGTCGGGGGAAAGCTCAATTACGCACAGAGGTGAAAAGAAGAGAAAAACCACCCCGACTATTGCGAGAAGGCAAAAGGCGAAGTGAATAACGGAAAAAGCAATTTTCCCGTTCGCGCTTGATGAGTTTGTGGAAATCTTTTTCATAAGTAAAAACCTTTCTTTTTCTTCGAGCCGATAAAAAATATCGCAAGGAAGCATTATATTTATACATAATAATTATAACATGGACAGGAATATATTTCAAGTATTATTTTAGGGAGGGCGCTTGGAATTTTAAGGAAAACCTTTATAAGACGCTCTCGGTTTTCTATATAAGAAAAGGAAAATAAAAAAGGACTGCTTCGGTTCCAAAAAGCAATCCTTGAGTCAAATTCAAAGCTTTGTGGCTCAATTCGAGCCGCTTTCCTTTTCGTCTGTATTATCAAGAGCAAATTCAATGCTCTGGCAGATGACCTCGTTGCGAGAGAGGTTGGCTTCAGATGCCACCTTATCTATTTTGTCTATGAGTGACTTGTCTATTCTTACGGAAATAACGATTTTTTCGTGCTTGTTGGGCCAAAATGACATTTTCTTTTATCACTTCCTTAAGCTTGATACTTTAAATCAATAAACAGATACGCTTCGTATTCGCTTATTGAATACTTATTATACAGAAGCTTAAATTCCATATATAAGCATCATTTCCTTTTGTTGTTATTATTATAGCACATAAGTAGCATTGTGTATATATTTAATTTTTGATATCACTTTTTGAATACAGGCAAAAAAACACGGATTTTTTAACAAAAACGCTTAAAAAGTCGAAAAACAGAGAATTTGAGGATAGAAGTGAGCAGACAGACAGATAAACAATTTAACATCTGAAAGTGATATCATAATTGTAATACAAAACATATGAGAACAATAAATACTGACAAGAATGAAACAAAAAACTCTTGATAAACAGACGCTTCTGTGGTAAAATGAAGAAAAAACAATCGGGAGTGTGAAAGGTGAAGTCTTTAGGCGAAATAAAAATCGCGCCTCTATATGAGGACGCCGATATAGCGCTTTGCGAAAAGCCGACGGGGATTTTGACGCTTCCGTCCGAGAAGCCCGAAAAAAGCCTTATAGATTATCTTGCGGATTTTTATTTGGAGCTGGGAAAAGAGCAGACGCTTTATCCCGTTCACCGACTTGACAGAGGAACGGGAGGGCTTGTCGTTTTCGCCAAGAACAAAAAGGCGGCGGCAGAGCTTTCCTCTGCTTTTGCAGAACATAAAAACGTAAAGGAATATTTGGCCATACTTGACGGCAGACCGAGCGAGGCGCGCGCAGAGCTTCGCGATATTTTATATGCGGATAAAAGGGCAAACAAGGCGTTTGTCGTTTCAAAAGAGCGAAAGGGCGCGAGGGAAGCGCGCCTCTTTTATGAAATACTGAAAACCGTCGAAAGCGAAAAGGGCGACGCTTCGCTTGCGCGCATAGAGCTGAAAACAGGGAGAATGCACCAGATAAGAGCCCAGCTTTCGCATATGGGAACGCCTCTTTTGGGCGACGGAAAGTACGGCAGTCACAACAATTCCTGTCAGTTCGCGCTCTTTGCCTTCCACTTAAAATTCTCGCTTGGCAAAAAGGAATACGACTTTTTTGCCTATCCCGATGTCACTCTGTATCCGTACAGTCTTTTTTCAGAGGAGATAAATGCGATAAACGGCGCCTTGCGATAATGCAAGACGCCGTTCGGTTTATTTTCTATGCTTGTTTGTTGATATGTCAAGAATTCTGAGTATTGTGGGGCTCAGGATTATGTTGGTAATCAGCTCGAAGACAAAGTTCAGTCCGACGTAGAAGACGATGAGATACATTCCGACGGAAATGCCCTCGTCTTGAGCGCCGCTGCTGACAGCGTCCATGAAGAACACGAGAGATCCGAGAAGGAATATTCCCGTATTTACTACGGGGCATACTATCGCGCTTACGACAACCGCAAAGTAACGGTTGACCTTTTCAAGCAGCTTGTACGCAAGTCCCGCGCAAAGACCTGAGAGGATGCCCTTGACCATAACGGTAATGATAGTACCAGGTATGCTGAGTCCAAACCAGAAGGCTGCGTCGGGTGTAGCGAAGAATATAACGCCCGCTACGCCGCCGAGCCAAGCGCCTGCGAATGGTCCGCACAACGTCGCGCCGACCACGATGGGAATCAAGGTCAACGAGATGGATGCCAGGCTTCCGATCTTGATAAAGCCGCCGTAATAAGCAAGCACTGCTACCATTGCCGTGAGTAGGGCAAGCAAGGCGAGTTTTTTCGTGTCCAAGCTTTTTTTGTTTGTCTGTTCCATAAAATTTTCCTCCTTGCTGTCGTCCGCTTTCTGCGGTACAACGCATAAAAAATTTATATTATCTCCCTTCCGAGAGCAATATACAAGCGGTTGTTCAGTTGTTTTTGTTATAGATGATATTGAGTCCCTTCAGAACGAGATGCTCATCCAGCGTAATTTCATGCCTACAGTGAGGTATGATGAGATGCGAAAGGCCTCCCGTTGCGTATACCGAAAGCTCTGCGCCGAGCTCGGCGTTGATGCGCTCTATCATGCCGTCGATCATCGCCGCGTTTCCGAAGATAACGCCCGATTTCATACTGTCCGAGGTGTTTCTTCCGATAACGGCTTTAGGCGCTTCAAGCTCGACCTTGGGGAGCTGAGCCGTGTTTTGCGACAAGGAATTCAATCCCATCAGAACTCCGGGAATAATAGAAACTCCCATAAACGTCCCATTTTCGTTAACTACCATCATTTTTGTAGCAGTTCCCAAATCTACGATAAGCGAGGGCCTCTTGTATAGGTTGTGAGCCGCGACGCAGGCGCAGATGAGGTCTGCGCCAACCGAAGACGGAGTATCACAGTGAATGTTGATGCCTGTTTTAACGCCGGGACCAACCAGAAGCGAATTGATTCCCCACAGAATTCTGACGGCTTCCTTAATGACCGAGTTCAAGGGTGGAACAACGGAAGAAATGATTACTCCGTCGACGTTTTTTTCTGCAACGCTGTGTAAAGTGAGAACGCTGAGCATCTTACTTGCATACTCGTCTGCAGTCTTGTTTGCTTCCGTTGAGATTGAAGCGACATAAATCAGCTTGTCTCCCTCAAAGCCACCGAGCATAATATTTGAATTACCAATATCTATCGTCAGTATCACGCAATCAACTCCTCTTCGACAGATTCTACTTATATTATATCACTTTTTTTTGAATTTTCAAGTATGTATTGCAACACGAAAGAAAAATGTCTGAATTTTTCTTTTCAGAGGACCGATTTTGCGCTTTCGTAAAAAAGAGACGCTTTTGCTCTTGAAAAAGAAACAAGAAAATGTTATACTTTATATATGCGATAAATTGATTTTACGGGAGGGAGACAAATGGTACTTATTATTGCCGAAAAGCCGAGCCTTGCGAGAAATATAGCCGCGGGTATAGGTGAAATAAGGGCAAGACGGGACGGATATCTTGAATGTGACGGATATCTTATAAGCTGGGCGTTCGGTCATTTGTTCTCTCTTTGCGATATAGAGGAATATTCCCCCTCGCCTGACGGAAGCGCCAGATGGACTATGAAAAATCTTCCCTGCTTTCCGCGAGAATTCAAGTTTGACTTGAAAAAGGACGCAAACAAGAAAACCGACAGCGGAGTTTTAAAGCAGTTTCGCATAATCGAGTCGCTCTGCAACCGAGAGGACGTCGATACAATAGTGAACGCGGGGGACGCAGACCGAGAGGGAGAGATAATCGTCAGGATTTGCGTAAATAAAGCGTTACATGGAAAAAAACGCCTGATGAGACTCTGGCTTCCCGACCAGACGCCCCAGACCGTCGCCAAGGCTCTTACCGAAATGAAGGAGGAAAGCGAATACGAAAATCTCGCGAACGAGGGATACGCGAGAACCTATATAGATTGGCTCTACGGCGTAAACCTCACAAGATACGCGACTCTGAAAACAGGAAAGCTGCTTCGTGTCGGCAGAGTCATAATCCCGATAGTCAAGGCTATCTACGACAGGGATATGTCGATAAGGAATTTCAAGAGTGAAAAGTATTACGCAATCTATAGCGAAAAGGAAACGAACGGCGAAAAGGTAGAACTGTTAAGCAAACAAAAGTTTACAAAAGAAGAGCAGGAAAAGGCGAAGGCGCTCTGCGAAAAATACAACGATGCGGGCGCTTACGTAAAGAGCAAAAAGACGAAAAAGGACAAGCTTTCCCCAGGCAAGCTCTATTCGCTCTCAAAGCTTCAGAACGTGCTTGGCAAGAAATATAAAATGTCTATGGCAGACAGTCTTGAGACGGTGCAGAAGCTCTACGAGGAGGGGTATCTTACCTATCCGCGTACTAACAGCGAATATCTAGCGACAGCCGAAAAGGACAAGATTAAGCAAATACTTGAGAACGTGAAAAAGCAGGGCTACCCCGTCGCATTCAGGGACGGTAAGAGCATTTTTGACGATTCCAAAATAGAGTCGCATTCGGCTCTGACGCCGACCTATAAAATTCCCGACAAGAGCAAGCTCTCGGAACGGGAAATGCAGGTATATTCTACGGTATTTCGCCGTTTTGTCGCCGTCTTTTGCGAGGAGGAATGCATAGTAGAAAAATCCGAGCTTGTCGTTTCGGTCGGCGAATATGAGGAATTTTCTCTTAAAGGCACGGTGATTTTACAAAAGGGCTGGACAAAATACGACGACAGAGAGGCGAAGGACAAGTTTCTGCCAAATCTTTCGGAGGGCGACAGAGTTGAAATAGAGTTTAAGCCTGTAGAAAAGGAGACCTCGCCGCCGAGGCACTACACGATAGAAAGCTTGAATAACTATCTGAAAAACCCCTTCCGCGAGGAAAAGGCGGCGCTCTCCGACGCAGAGGACACTCCCGAAAATGACGACGAGGACTACAGAGCTATCTTTGACGGCTTAGAGCTTGGAACCGAAGCGACGAGAACGGGAATCATAGACAACGCCAAAAGAAGCGGTTATATCCAGTTAAAAAAGGACGTATATACAATCCTGCCCGACGGTGAATTTTTAATTGAAGCGCTCGGACGAATGAAAATAAGCATGGATAAATATAAGACCTCCGAAATGGGACGGGCGCTGAAAAAGGTGTATAAGGGCAGTATTGCAGTCTCGGAGAGCGTCTCTCTTGCCGAAAAGGAAATAAGAGAGGTGTTTTCTGCGAATGAAGCGACTCTTCCACCCGAAGAGGACGTAAATACGGGCTGCGTCGGTGACGTCGTCGGTAAATGCCCCTTATGTCAGGGGGAAATAAGACGAACCACCTTTGGCTACGGCTGCAGCGAATATAAGAATAAGGGCTGCCGTTTTTCCGTGCGCGAGTACATCTGCGGCAGAGCAGTCTCGCTTTCAAATATGAAGCTCTTGCTTGAAACGGGAAAAAGCTCTGTAATAAAGGGCTTTGTCTCGCCAAAAAGCGGAAAGAGCTTTGACTCTGCTCTCGCCCTTGACGGCAACGGCGTTAAGTTCGATTTTGAGAGAGAAGCGCCCAAAAAAACGGAACCCCGAAGTCATGGCGACTTCTATTCATCTTCAAGACGGTATGAGGCGAACCCCGAGCTTCCTCCCGACTTTTTTGACAATTGAATATAGAATTAACAAAAAATTCCGTATAGGAACATATTTTCGTGGGAAAGCATACAATAGTAATACACAATATGCTTTTGCGAGGTTTAAAAATGTGTTCTATATGCGGAATTTTTGATTTTGAAGATAACAATATACGCCCCTCTTGCGTCACTATGAGCGAAAAGCTCAGGCACAGAGGCCCCGACGGAAACGGCGACTTTTTCGAGGGGGGCGTTTGCTTTTCGCACAATCGCTTAGCAGTAATGGATATTGAATACGGCTCTCAGCCTATGAGCATTACGCACGAGGGCAAAAAGTACACAATTGTTTACAATGGCGAGCTTTATAATATGCCCGAGTTAAAAAAAGAGATTGAGGCGCGGGGAATAGAGATAAAAACGCGCTGTGATACCGAGCTTGTGCTGTGGAGTTATATTATATGGCGAGAGCAGTGTCCGAGAAGACTTAACGGAATTTTCGCCTTTGCCGTTTATGAAAGCGGAGAGGAAAGGATTTTTTTGGCGCGCGACAGATTTGGAATAAAGCCGCTTTTTTATACCTACGTGGGAAAGAGATTTTTGTTTGCGTCGGAGGTAAAGGCGCTTTTAGCGCATAAGGGCGTAAAAGCAGAGGTAGATAAATACGGGCTTTGGGAGCTGCTCTATCTTGCGCCTGTGACGCTTCCGCACAGCGCTGTTTTTCGCGGGATACGTGAGCTTGGCGCGGCGGAATGTGGGTACGTTGACAAAAAGGGGGCGCATTTTAAAAAGTATTGGCGCTTGGAGGCGCGCGAGCTTCACCAGAGCCGAGACGAGATAATAGAAAACACGAGAGAGCTGCTTGTCGATGCGATAGAAAGACAGCTTGTAAGCGACGTTCCGTTATGCACCTTTCTTTCAGGAGGGCTCGACTCGTCGATAATAACTGCGGTGGCGTGCGAGGCGTATAAGAGAAGGGGAGAGAAGCTCTGCACGTATTCCTTTGAATATGAGGATAACGAGAATTTTGAACGCAACCTCTTTCAGCCGAACAGAGACGAGGACTACGCGCTCTGGCTGTCCGAGCAGCTTGGCACAGAGCACACCGTGCTGACGGTGCCGACAGACGAGCTTGCCGAGCATCTTTTTGATGCCGCGAATGCGAGAGACCTGCCCGGACAGGCGGACATAGATTCATCTCTCTGGTACTTCTGCCGAGAGGTGAAAAAGAGGCATACCGTAGCGCTTTCGGGAGAATGCTCTGACGAGATATTCGGAGGATACCCCTGGTTTTACCGTCCCGAAATGCTTAACAGAAGCTTCTTCCCGTGGCTACACGAGCCGAGAGCAAGAATATCCCTCTTTGATAACAGTCTGATAAAAGCAGACGAGGGGTATGCGTATATAAGCGAGATATACCGAAAGAGCGTATCCGAGGCCGACACGCTTGAAAGCGACAGCGCGGAGATGAAAAATTCGAGAATAGCAACCTGCCTGTCGGTACACTATTTTATGAGCAATCTGCTCGCGCGTAAGGACAGAATGAGTATGGCGAACGCCCTTGAGGTAAGAGTTCCGTTCGGAGACCACAGAATACTCGAATACGTATATAACGTTCCGTGGAGCATAAAGTTTGAAAACGGAGTGGAAAAGGCTCTGCTTCGACAGGCGATGAAGGATTACCTGCCCGAAAGAATAATAAACCGAAAAAAGAGCCCCTATCCCAAAACGCACAGCCCGAAATACGAAGAAAAGGTAAAAGAGCTTCTTTTTTCGCGCCTTTCTGATAAAAATTGTCGATTGAGGGAAATCATTTCCGAGAAAAAGCTGCGAGAATTCGCCGACGGAGAGGATAAGACCTGGTTCGGACAGCTTATGTCGAGAGCGCAGCTTTTTGCCTGGCTTATCGAGCTTGACGCGTGGTTTGAATACTATTCGGTTGAGATTAAGAATTAAATTTAAGAAAAAACGAGTAAAATGTTGATAAACGCTTGAAATCGTCAATGTTTTGTGATATACTTAAGAGAACTATTATAAAACGTTGGAAAAATGTGGGTACGACTTCCGTCTCTGCATTGAAGAGGAAAGCAAATGTCGATTGAAAAGGTAAGAGGATATTTCAGAGAGTTAGGCATTGAAGACAAAATACTTGAATTTGAGGTCTCAAGCGCAACGGTTGCCTTGGCGGCAGAGGCTCTCGGTTGCGAGGGCGCAAGAATAGCGAAAACGCTTTCCTTTGCTTTAGGCGAGAGGACCGTGCTTATAGTTGCGGCAGGAGACGCGAGAATAGACAACAGAAGGTATAAGGATAAATTCGGCGCGAAGGCAAAAATGCTTGAACACGACGAGGTCACCGAGAGAATAGGCCACGCAGTCGGAGGTGTCTGTCCCTTTGCCGTAAACGAGGGCGTCGAGGTTTATCTTGATGAGTCGCTTAAGCGCTTTCAGACAGTTTTTCCCGCCTGTGGAAGCTCAAATAGCGCAATAGAGCTGACAATCCCCGAGCTTGAAAAGTATTCGTCTTATATCGAGTGGGTAGACGTTTGTAAATTGCCCGAACAAGTTTAAGAAAACAACGAAGATAGAAGGAAGAGCAAATGAAAAGAGTTTTAGTAAAAGACATTTATGCCGATATGGCAAAATATGACGGAGCCGAAATTACCGTCGGCGGCTGGATGAGAAGCCTTCGCGACAGCAAGGCGTTCGCTTTTATAGATTTGAATGACGGAAGCTGCTTCAAGGGCGTACAGATAGTCCTCGAGCGTGAGTTTCTTCCGAATTACGATGAAATTACACGCTTTAACGTGGGAAGCGCGCTTGTTATAACGGGAAAGCTGGTGCTCACGCCCGAATCCAAGCAGCCCTTTGAAATTAAGGCGAGCGAGGTTCTCTTGGAGGGCGCATCTACCCCCGATTATCCCTTGCAGAAGAAAAGACATACTCTCGAATTCTTGCGCGAGATAGCGTATCTACGTCCGAGAACCAATCTGTTTTCGGCAGTTTTCCGTGTACGAAGCGAGGTAGCCTACGCTATTCATCAGTTCTTCCATGACAGAGGCTTCGTGTACGTTCATACGCCCCTTATCACAGGCTCGGACTGCGAGGGCGCGGGCGAAATGTTCAGAGTTACCACTCTCGATATGGCGAATCCTCCGAAAAACGAGGACGGAAGCGTTGACTTCTCTCAGGACTTTTTCGGAAAGAGCGCAAACCTCACGGTTTCGGGACAGCTTGAGGGCGAGACCTACGCTATGGCGTTCGGAAACATCTATACCTTCGGTCCTACCTTCCGTGCCGAAAACTCAAATACCGCGCGTCACGCGGCAGAATTCTGGATGATAGAGCCCGAAATTGCGTTCGCCGACTTAAACGACAATATGGAGCTTGCCTGGGATATGATAAAGCATATAATAAATCACGTCCTTGAGAAGTGTAAGACAGAGCTTGAATTCTTCAATAGCTTTGTCGATAAAACTCTTCTTGACAGACTTAACGCCCTTTCATCAAGCGACTATGAAAAGGTGACCTATACAGACGCAGTAGAGCTTCTTAAGAAAAGCGGCAAGGAGTTCAAGTATCCTGTCGAATGGGGCTGCGACCTTCAGACCGAGCACGAGAGATATCTCACTGAGGAAATATTCAAGAAGCCTATTTTCGTCATCGACTATCCGAAGGAAATCAAGTCCTTCTATATGCGCTTAAACGACGACAACAAGACCGTAGCGGCTATGGACCTGCTCGTGCCCGGCGTCGGCGAGATTATAGGCGGAAGCCAGCGTGAAGAAAGAATTGACGTTTTACTTAACCGTATGCAAGAGCTTGGACTCAAAGAGGAGGACTATAGCTGGTACCTCAATCTCCGTCGCTACGGCGGCACAAAGCATGCGGGCTACGGCTTGGGCTTTGAGAGAATTATAATGTATATTACAGGCGTAAGCAACATAAGAGACGTTATTCCTTATCCGAGAACGGTAGGCAACGCCGAATATTAAAATGGAGTAATTCTCTATTGATAGGAAAAGGACAGAGCTTTTTACGCCTCTGTCCTTTTTTGACAAGCGCGACAAAAAAGAGAAACGGAATGAAAACAGAAGAACGTAAAACAGAATATTCGCCCTGTAACCTTTGCCCGAGACAGTGCGGCGCCGACAGAGAGGGCGGACAGCTCGGTTTTTGTGGCGTGGGCAGTAAACTAAAGTTGGCAAGAGCCTCTCTGCATATGTGGGAAGAGCCCTGCATTTCGGGAGAAAGAGGCTCGGGCACGGTCTTTTTTTCGGGCTGCTCGCTCGGTTGTGTTTACTGTCAGAACAAGAGCATATCACACGGTGAATGTGGAAAAGAGATAGACGGGCAAAGACTCGTTGAAATTTTCTTTGAGCTAAAAGAGCGCGGCGCGCACAATATAAATTTAGTCACTCCGTCCCACTATATTCCGTCTGTTGCAAAAGCAATAGAAAGAGCGAAAGCGTCAAATATAGGACTTCCTTTCGTTTACAATACGAGCGCATATGAATACGCGGGCGCTTTAAAAGCGCTTGACGGGCTAATAGATATTTATCTGCCCGATTTCAAATATACGGACTCGTCTCTTGCCGAAAGGTACTCGTTTGCGCCCGACTATCCCGAAATAGCCAAGCTGGCTATAGCCGAGATGGTCGCCCAGCAGCCGAAAGCTGAATTTGACGAAAACGGACTTATGACGAAGGGCGTTATAGTGCGCCATCTTATGCTGCCAAGCTCGTATGAAAATTCACGGGCGGCGATAGAATATCTCTATAAGACCTACGGCGACAGTATCTATATAAGCATTATGAGCCAGTACACCCCCGTATGCGAGAGCGCTGAATACTCCGAGCTTCAAGAGAGGGTGAGTCCTCGCGAATACGAAAGATTAGTCGATTACGCGATAAAAATAGGAGTCGAAAACGGCTTCATACAGGAGGGCGAGGCTTCAAGCGAGAGCTTCATTCCCGACTTCGACTGTCGGGGAATCTGATTAAGACCTGACTATTCCTATTGAAAATATTCGCGTACGCTTCAGAAAAAATTTGCAATGTTACCTTGAGAATTCCTTATTAACAGGAATGAATACATACGAAAGAAAGAGGAAATGCTATGTATATGGTTCTTTTGACCGCGCTCGGAGTCGGCGGCGCTACGATGGTAGGCTCCTTGCTCGGCTTTGCGTTTAAGAAAATATCCCACAAATTCAGCGATATCGTTCTCTCGTTTGCGGCAGGCGTTATGCTTGCGGCGGCAGTAATAGGACTCGTTTTGCCCTCGCTTGAATACGGAGGGCGATTTGCTATTATTATTACTGTAGCGGGAGTTTTTTGCGGCGCCTTGTGCATTAATATGCTTGATAAATTAGTGCCTCACCTTCACAATTTAGCAGGGCTTGACGGGGAAGCGCATCCCGAAAAAACAGCGCAGGCGAACAAGGTATTGCTTTTCGTTATGGCGATAGCGATACATAATTTCCCAGAGGGAATAGCGGCAGGCGTCGGCTTCGGCACTGAAAACACGGCAGAGGCTATAGTGATAGCTATGGGAATAGCCTTGCAGAATATACCTGAGGGTATGGTAATAATCGCGCCTATGCTCGCTGCGGGAATGAGCAAAAGGCGAACGCTTATATGCGGACTTGCCACAGGGCTTGTCGAGGTTCTCGGTACGCTTTTCGGATACCTTGCGGTCAGTATTTCTTCTGCCATACTGCCCTTTGCGCTTGCCTTTGCGGGAGGAACTATGCTCTACGTAATAAGTGATGAAATGATACCCGAAACCCATGCGCACGGCGAACAGCGAGGGGCGACCTACGCTCTCCTTGCAGGATTTTCGCTTATGCTGCTCACCGATTTCTATTTGGGCTGATAAAAAAGCAAAAATGTGCATTTTGCACAAATGTATTTGTCAAGGTTAACAAAATACAAAGAAACGGTTAAAAATTTTTTATCAAAGTATTGCATTGAAATTCCAGCTGTGTTATAATATTCCATATAAACCTATACGGTATATATAAAACAGGCGAAAAATAAATTTATTTGGCTAAAAAGCCGAAACGGAGGATCTATCAAATGGATAATCAGCTCAAAAAGAAATATGGCCTGATTACCGCTATCGCGATGGTAGTAGGTACGGTCATAGGCTCCGGCGTATTCTTCAAGGCCGGAAAAGTACTCACTAACAATAACGGAAACATGGCAAAGAGCTTGCTGACGGTTGCTATTGTCGGTCTTATAATGCTTATTTGCTCGTACGTTTTCTCTATTCTCGCTCAGAGATATGAGAAGGTAAACGGTCTCGTTGACTATTCCGAGGCTGCTTGCGGTCCCCGTTATGCATACTATGTTGGTTGGTTTGTAAGCACTATCTACTATCCCACGCTTACCTCCACTCTTGCTTGGGTATCCGCGCAGTACACCTGTACGCTCTTCGGCTGGGGTGTTACAAGCGACCTTCACCTTGCTATCGCAGGCTTATACCTTATAGCAGGATATGCGCTTAACGCACTTTCTCCCAAGCTCGCAGGTAAATTCCAGGTTTCCGCTACCTTTATCAAGCTCGTTCCTCTGCTTCTTATGGCAGTAATAGGAACCGTTGTAGGTCTTATAAACGGAACTACGCTTGATGCTATGACGGCGAACATTCCTGTCTTTGACGGAAACGGAAACGCAGTAAACGGCAGCATTCTTACAGCAGTTGTTGCATTCGCTTTCGCATATGAGGGCTGGATAATAACGACCTCTATAAACGCAGAGCTCAAGAACTCGAAGAAAAATCTTCCTATCGCTCTCGTTTTGGGCGCTATCATAGTTGTAGGTGTTTATCTGCTTTACTTCCTCGGTCTCACAGGCGCACTTACCGCAGAAGAGCTTATGGCTTCCTCCGACGTTCCTAAGGATGCGTTCAGCGCTCTCTTCGGAAATCCCGTATTCGGAACTATAGCTTATGTGTTCATCATTATCTCTTGTCTTGGAACAATGAACGGTCTTATGCTCGGCTGCTGCCGCGGTCTTTACTCGGTAGCAATAAGAGGACAGGGCCCTGCACCCAAGGTGTTCGCGCAGGTTGATAAAGAGACAAATATGCCTACAAACTCCTCTATTTTCGGACTTCTTTTGTGCGGCTTCTGGCTTGCTCAGTGGGAGCTTGGTCTCATTCAGGGTAAGCTTCCCGCCATTATCGGCTGGGAAAATGATGAGCTTCCTATCATCACTCTCTATGCGGCATACATTCCGATATTCATCGTTATGATGGTTAAGTTTAAGGAGCTTAATTTTGCAAAGCGCATTTTGTTCCCCGCGCTCGCTATCGTTGCTTGCGTATTTATGGTATACGCGGCAATCTCGGCATACAAAATTCAGGCGCTCTACTACCTCATCGTATTTGCAGTAGTAATGATAATCGGTATTCCTTTCTATCGCAAGGGCGTTAAAAGCGTAGAAGATTTACCTAATAGGGAATAAAAAATAAAATAAAGCACTAAAGAAATATGAAAGCCCCTCGGTCATCGGAAAATTAAGTCCGACAGCCGAAGGGCTTTTTTTAGGTAATAGGTAAAAGTGAAAAGTGAATAAGTATAATTGAGAAGAGCTTTAATTATCGTTATGGGATATATTATTTTTTCCGAACACTCTTATTAAAATCACGCCGAGTGTGATTCCTGTCGCGCCTTGGAGAGCGTTTGCGGGAATGTTTAACGCAGCGGTAGCAAAGCCGTAAAGCGCACCCTCAAAGAGAAAATATCCGAGTATCATAAAAAGCTCTGCGAAAAGACCGCCGATAATTCTTGAAAACGGCTTGGGAAGCTGTTTTTCAAGCAGCTTAAAGACGGCAAAGGAAATGAGCGCCATCAGGCCTTTAATTATAAACGTCGCGGGCGCATAAAATGTATAGCCCGAAAGGACGTCTGCAAGCGCCGAGCCAAGTCCTGCCGCGAGAAAAGCGTAAACAGGTGAGAGAAGCGCGCTTGAGAGCAAAACTATGCAGTCGCCTAAATTTACGTAGCCCATCTGTGACGGTATTTTTATTATCATCGTCGCGACGCAGCAAATAGACGCAAGCAGCGCCGCCTTTACTAATTTTCGTGTTTGGTTTTTCATTTGTGAGAGCCTTTCTGATTGTTCTATTATGATTTATGCTTTTTAATATACTACAAAAATGTGAATTTTTCAAGTACGTATTATATATATCGCTTATTTTTATTTAACTTCTTCACTATTCACTATTACTTTTTACTTTCCAAAAACCTTATCAGACGAATTTAGTGAAGAGTGAAAAGAGAAGAGTGAAAAAGTAAAAACCTTCCCGAACTTTCTCCGAGAAGGTTTATGGAGCTGCTACAACAGGTATTCGCCATTTGGCGAAGATATCGCCTGCGGCGATATGCGAACTGGATTCGCGCGTTGCACGAAGCCCACTTAGAATTAGGAGTGACAGTCCAAAGAAAAAAACACAACCTACCGCAAGGGTAGGCTGTGTCTTTTTGGAGCTACTACCACAGGTATTCGCCATTTGGCGAAGATATCGCCTGCGGCGATATGCGAACTGGATTCGCGCGTTGCACGAAGCCCACTTAGAATTAGGAGTGACAGTCCAAAGAAAAAGACACAACCCACCGCAAG
>JAZQGJ010000058.1:0-4864 GCA_045539995.1 Eubacteriales bacterium | reverse complement strand
TCCGATATTCTTTTCAAAAGCTCTACGTCTCTGCCTATATTGATGGGGGTGCAGTCAACAAAAGTTGCAAGACCGTATTTCTTCTTTAGTTCTTTCAAATATACTGTGCCTGTGTCCGCAAGAGCGTTCTTATCAAGATAATCCTTTCCTACCATTTGATAAGCATATTCGCTAAAGCAACAAATATGCTCGTGGGCAAGCGTTACACCCAAGTCGCTTTCTGATATGTCGCCTAAAACCGTTTTAAAGAGTGGCATAGTTATCTCCTCCGTCTGCAACAACCGTATGACCGCATACAATTTCGCCGTAATCGCTCAAAAGATAAAATGCCAATTCTGCAATTTCATCCGGTCTTATAAAACGCTCTATTGCGTGGCGCGGATACGGTTGGTCTATCTGCTTTGCGTAACGGCTTATCATGGGGGTAAAGGTTGCGCCGGGGGCGATTCCGTTTATAATAATGCCATCATGCCCATACTTTTTTCCGAATGCACGCGTCCATTTTATAATTGCTTGCTTTGAAGCTCCGTAGCTGCCGACGATATCCATACAAGCGGCATTTGAGGCAATATTTAAAATGTTACCCCTTATACGCCTTGATTTCATATAGTCAATCTCGTTACGCATAAGGAAAAACGCTGCCTTGAAATTGATATCTGTAAGCGTGTCCCACTCTTCGGGAGTGATATCCCAAGGCTCATAACCCCTGCCTGTATATTGACCTGTTCCCAAAGCCGCCGCATTTACAAAGGCATTAAGCTCTCCCATTGCTTGCTCACATTCTGAAAACAATTCGGCATGGTTTTCAATATCTGTAATATCAAAAACGTTGTAATATAAATCAGGTGAGCCAATTTCTTCGGCAACTGCCTTTAGTTTTTCTTCGGTTCTTCCGGTAATCATCACCTTAGCGCCTGCCTCAATAAAACGAACGGCAATCGCTTTGCCAATACCGCTTCCTCCACCGAAAATTAGCACGTTCTTATTTCTCAGTTTCATTTTTGCTCCGTTCTTGCAATAATATCGTCTTGAATTGCCTCGTTCAGCTTGACGAAATAATCCGAAAAGCCCGTAACGCGCACACGCAGGTGCTTGTGTTCATCGGGGGTCTCCTTGGCGCACATCAAATCGTCCTTTGACACGTAGGTAAGCTGAAAATGCACCCCTCCGTTTTGAAAATAAGTCAAGAGCAGATCAACGGTCTTTTCAAAATTATCATCATTTTTGATCAGCTGTCCATCAAGCGTAATGTTGGTTACGGTAGAACCGCAGCCGATGCCGTTGGGATCGACCTTTGCAATTGAATTCAGTAGCGCCGACAAGCCCTCGCGGTCACGCCCCTCGCTTTGTCCCAGACCGAATTTCAGCATATCGCCGTTGTATCTGCCGTCGGAGGTGGCGGGAGTCGCTGCTTGCAGCATCAGAAATAGTTCTTGCAGGTATTCCTTTGCCTGCTCCTTTGATAGGCTTCCGTTTTCCATATCCCTTTTATAAAACGGATACAAATATCGGTCAAGTGTTCCTACGCTGTCGGGATCGGCGGAAAAGCAGAGATAGATACAAAGAATCGACTCATAAAATGTTTCAGGGGCATTTTCGGGAACACGGAGAAGTGCCTCGGAAAGTTTTTTAAGATTGTTTCTGTATTCTTCTTTTTCTACTGACCGAGAGAGCGCCAACGCACGATCCGAGCATTTGTGTGTCCAAGCGATCAAGGCGTTTGCTACCCGCTTTAAGGCAAGCAAGAATTCAATTTACTCCTCTTCCTGATGCTTTTTCAGGGAGAGATCGATGTCGGAAATGATTCCGCCGATGCCCTTGCTCAATATTTTCAAATAATCCGCAGTGGCGTGTTGCCATTCCATGGTGGAAAGATTGTCGATCGGCTTCACGTAAAATAAATTTGTGGCTTCCTGAAAGCCCTTGTGACCTCCTCGGCGAAAGGCATCTCCAACAACGCTGCCGTCAAAGTTGAAAAATCCCGTCATGCAGGAATATTCGGTCAGCTTGGGGTCTTGATTCAAAATATATTCGCAAATGCGCTTTGACTCCATCTGTTGTCTCGGTAGGAGTAGGTCAGCTTCGTCATACGCGGTTTTTACGGAATTCGCATACATCTGTCACGATAAGGTTAACTCGGTCAGCTTTTTAATTCTTTCTGTCATAGCGTGCCTCCCAAAATGATAAAACTTTTATAAAAGTATATCACGTTTCCCAAATAATACAATGAATAAAAAACGACATTTTGCACTTTTTAGGACAAAATTTTAGGCTTATATTGACGGTAAGTGGTCTGTATGATATAATAAATACAATTAAATCGGAAAATGGAGTGCGTAATGGAAGAGAAATCTGTAATCACAGAAATAGAACGTGTTGTTATGGTTGGCAAAAATGAATATTCCGAGCCAATGCTTTCTTTTGGTCACATATTAAATCACAATGAACTAATTTTTCACTTTTCAGGACAAGCAACCGTGTTTTTTGATGACTTAGCCTTGGAAACAAAACCGAATACAATTCGTTTTTTACCGCAAGGAGAAACCAAACGATACGACGTACTTCGTCATTAACGAGGGGAATGTATCGACGTTTGCTTTAGCGCGGATCGACCACTTTCATCACAAGCCTTTGTCATGAACGTAGCGCAGAGCGAAAAGCTCGGTGCCCTTTTCAAAAAATTATTTTCAACTTGGGTAAGCAAAAAGAAGGATATTATTTTGAATCGGTTTCCTTGCTTTACCGTATTTTTGCAGAAATGCAGAAGGATACCGCTAAGCCGAGCCTACATAAGTTAAAAATTGCACCGGCAATGGATATGAAACATAGCGATTTTCTTACACGGGATTTTTCTTTGAGAGAGCTTGCCGCTATATGCAAAATGGGAGAATCATATTTTCAAAAGCTTTTCAAGGAAATACACGGTATCTCCCCTAAGAAATACATCATTCAGCTCAAGATCAACCATGCTTATGACCTTCTTCGGCTTGAAAGCTATACCGTTACGCAAATCGCGGAGTTTTGTAATTTTTCCGACGTGTACTTTTTCAGCCGACAATTCAAGGAATATATGGGCATTACGCCAACGCAGTTTGTAAACAAATACAAATCATCGAGATAGAAAAAGGAGAGATACCTGCGATAAAAAATCTCAAATATATCCCCTAAATAGGCAAGGTAAAGGTTCACTTCTGCTCCCTTGCCGAAAACCCCGATTGGCATCTTTTAATTTTTGCTAAAATCCGATTTCCAAGAAAGTGGGGAAAACGGCGATTTGAAAATTATTTGTTATTACTTTTCGCGGTATTGATTGAAGAAACAAGCATTGCTCGGAGCGATTTACATTTGGATTCCAAAAAGTTATATTGCTCTTCTCCGATATAGTTAGTTTTATAAATCAATTCCAACCAATAGCCCGTCTCATTGGCTTCTTTCAAAGCAATTTGCATTTTTGAGATAAAATCTGCTGTTCCGTGTGCATATTTGGCTTCACGGATATTTGCCCCGATCGACGTTCCGCTTCTGCCAATTTGATTGGAAATAATACTCTCTCGTTGTTCCTTTAATTGCTTAACGAGATTGATAATTTGAACTGCAAAATCAATTGATTGCTCCGCAAGCTTATCGTTTACCATAATATCACTGTCCTTTAGATAAAGTATATCATAATCTTTTAGTTTTGTCAATGAAGCATCATCTTTCGAAATGAAGCATTCGCTTCGCGAATATGAAGCAGAAGCCTTACGGCTTCTATGAAGCGGCGCGTTGCGCCGTGAAGCGAAGCGCAATGTTACTTTTCCGTGAGCCGAAGGCTCGCTTCATAGGGCGAAGCCCTGCTTCATTTTTCATGTGCGTCAGCGCGCTTCATTTCCAAACAAAAGAGCACTGCTCTCGCAGTGCTCTTTTGTTTGAGTCGTGTTGACAAAAAAGATGCCAACAAAATCTTGCTATTGAATTTCAAAATTCAAACAATATCCACCAATCGATACAAGCAATGTTCGGTTAGAGCTGAAATTAGCCGTTCCTTTCAAATCGCCTATAACAACAGTATAACTTTTTTTCGTAAATGCGCGAAATTTTCCGAAGCGACCGGAATCTGCTTCATACGTTCCTTCATAGGTCTTTCCGTTCGTTTTGTCAATTAACAAAAGTTTCCCATCTTTTGCTTTTAACGTAAGCTCTATCGGCTCGGAAAAATTATAAAGCCCGCTTTCATCATCAGAAAAATCATATTTCGCATTGTGTGCAACAACAAAATAAGGCGCATCCGCTTGCTGTACATAAGTGAGCTGCCACGTGCGATGTTCAAGCTTTGGCATAGCCAAAATCAAAAAAGCAGATATGATCAGACATATAGCTGCTATTGCCAAAAATGCAAAGATTTTTTTGGTTTTTTTCAAATGATCCACCGCCTTTCTAAATTCAGTATAGCACAGTTTTCGGCATTTTTCAAGACATGAGGGGGAAAAAGTGAAATATTCGGCTGACGCCGAATGTGAAATAATTTCCTTGCGGAAATTGTGAAATATCTCACTCCGTTCGATGTGAAATGAAATTCGCCCTTCACATTTGCGAAGCAAATATTTCACAGCGAAGCTATTCCACTTGGCGAAGCCAAATTTCACTCGCCGCAGGCGAATTTCGTTGAAAAAAGAGAGCAAGTCTTTCGACTTGCTCTCTTTTTTCTGGAGGCGCCACCCGGAATCGGACCGGGGAATAAAGGTTTTGCAGACCTCTGCCTTACCGCTTGGCTATGGCGCCATTAGTATAAATAACGGACACTGTCGTGTCCGTTATGCTGGAGCGGATTACGGGGCTCGAACCCGCCACCTCGACCTTGGCAAGGTCGCGCTCTACCAAATGA
>JAZQGJ010000057.1:0-24387 GCA_045539995.1 Eubacteriales bacterium | reverse complement strand
AAATTGAAAGGCCGATTTGTTCAGAATAAGCGAGGTGATGACAAACGCAAAAAGGGCGATTATCCAAGCCGCGCTTTCCGAAATAAATACAATCGCCTTACGGTTGTAACTTTTTCCTTCGGACGCGCCTTCGGTGACCGCATCTTCCGTGTGATTCGCCGTGACAAGATAATCAAGCGTAACGCCGAAGAGCTCGGCTATCTCTACCAAAATAGATATATCGGGAGTGGATTCCCCTCTCTCCCATTTTGATATCGTCTTGTCCGAATAATTAAGCTTTTCAGCCAGCTCCATCTGTGTCAGATGATGCGCCTGACGCAGGTCGGATATATTTTTGGCTACAATGCTCTTTACGTCCTCCATACGCTTCTCCTCGCTGTAGTTCGGTTTTCTTTGAAAATACACTATAATTTTATCACAAACCTTAAAAAATGTCAACAGTATATAGTGTAAGAGCAGTTGCAACAGAAAGCGCGTTATAAGCAAAAAACACTTATGACAACGAAAAAACGCTATCATAGGTGCTTTTTGTTTTGATAATATTTCTTTGCTTGCAACAAAGCCTTGATTTTTCTGTCTACCCGAACAAATAGGGCTTTCTGCCTCTTGCATCGGTTTTTAAAAGAATAGTGTAGCCCGCATTTTTATCGACTGCCACGTCTGAGGTGTAGCTTGCCGTTGTAACGGCGAGCGTGTCAAGGCGCTCTCCCATAAAGGCGCAGCTTGTCGGAATTTTTGCCGGAACAGAAATGTAATCAACAATTGACATTGAAGCGGTCTCAAGGCGCGCGATATGCCCTCTGCCCCAGCAGCCGACGTATAGTCTGTCACGCTCGTCAATCGTGAAGCCGTCAACGCCCTCTACCTTAATCTGTCTGCCCGTATATGATATTTCTCCGCTTTCCTTGTCGAAGGCGTATTCCCTTATAATTTGAGTCGCGCTGTCGGTGTGGTAAAATCTCTTTTCATCAAGCGACCACTCAAGGCCGTTTGAAGCAATCAAGCCGTCTAACAGAATACGGACGCAGCCGCATCTGTCGATAGAATAGAGCTTGCCGTCTATGTTGTTCGAGATGCCCTTGTTCTTTTCGCTCAACGTCCCGACGTAAATTCTGGCGTCAGGGCCTATTTTCATATCGTTTGCAAAGGAAATCTTATATTTTGACGTGTCGTATAATTCTTCGAGCGAGCCATCGTTTTTCAATATAAACACTCCGTCATCACGGGCGACTATCAAGCGATTGCTTTTATCAAAGGCGAGGGCGGAGACTCCCTTTGCTACGGCTCGACTCTCAAAATTTCCGTCCATATCAAGCGAGCATATTTCGTTGCCGCCAAAGCTGTTGACGTAATAGAGCTTCTTGTCAAGCTCACGCCAGACGGGACCTTCGCCGATTATGCACCTTTTGTTAACAATTATTTGCATTTACAGGGTTCTCCTATAGAGCAGTATTTCCGAAGAGAAGAGATTCTCAAAACGAGGGGTTCATCCTTTAATTTCGCCGTCACTTTTGCTTTTCTCCCTGCTTCCAAGTATAATTCCGAGCGATATGAGCAGAAAAGCAAATAAATATTGAAGCTTGAAAATATTCTCGCCGAGCAGTATAGCGCCAAAAAGACAAGCGAACAGCGGTTCCGCAAATTTGATAATAAACAGCTTGGAAAGCGCGACAGTCCTCTGACAGTAGTACCAAAGCGTATATGCTATAATGGAAGAAGCACAAATATAGGCAAATACAAGAGAGCTTTTTATATTGAAATCGGGAAGTTTGCCTCCCATTATAAAGCCACAGACAAGAAGTGTTATGCCGCCAGAAAGCTGTGAAATGCCCGTCACCCAAAGAGGAGAAGAGCCCTTGACGGAAACGGCGCTCATTACAGAGCTGATTACCACACATACCGACGCCAGAAGTATAAGTATGCTGCCAAAATCAAAGGACACGCCGCCGCTTCCGTAATTTATGGCGATAATTCCGCCAAAGCCGAGCAGAGCGCCAAAAAGCTTGTTTATGCTGAAGCGTTCACTTTTTACAAACAAAAAAGCAAAGCAAACGTAGAAGAGAGCGCCAAGCTGCTTGATAAGCGCCGTCTTTGACGCCTCGATAAAGGAAAGCCCGATATATGTAAAGGCGTAATGAAGAAAGATAGCGAAAAAGCCCATCAGAATAATAAGGAGAGAGCTTTTAAATTTCGGTGTGGCAAGGCGCTCTTTTCTTAGTGCGCTGAATATACACACAAGCGCTCCGCAGACGGTAAATCTGAATGCGGCAAACATTAAAATGTCGGGAATTGATGATGACGCTATATTGAAAGCGTCGTAGCCTATTTTGATCATAGGGAAGAGCGAGCCCCATAAAGCCATCACAAGCAAAGGAAGGGCGAGTGTTTTTAAGCTGATAATAAGTTTTTTCATTGATTTTTCCAAGGCTTAATTGCCTATTATATTCGTTTGCTCTGCGAACAAGATGTCGTAATCCAAGGCTTTTCCGCGAATATCAAGGGCATTTTCGATTACCGAAACCACCTTTTCGGTAAGAAGGCGTGTGCCCTCTTTAGTGTAAGGATGAGCCATATCTATAAAATAGCTTTCGGGTATATTTTCGGTGATAGCATAAAGATCGTTTATCTCGGCTCCGTATTTTTTAACAATTTCGACAGCCGCGGCGTTGTATATGCGTGTATCCGAATTATATCTTTTATTATCGACGAACCTCTCCTCAATAATGCGTGTGGACGTGGCGAAAATCACCTTTGCCTTCGGAAAAAGCAGGGAGATCATTTTACATATACGCTCTATATAATAGGAATAAACAGGCAGAGGCGTCAGGCGCTCGCCGTCTAAAAGAATAAGGTTGTCCCAAAGCCCTGCATTCCAATGGACAAGATCAATATCGTCGGGAATCTTATGATATTCCTTCCACCAGATCAGGTCTCTTGTGACGTTAGCGGCAAAGCGGCAATTGTCCTGTGGGTAATAGACGTTTGCGACGTCCTCAAACGCTATTTTAACGTATTTGTCATAGCCTTTTCTTATAGAATCGCCGATAAGCAATATTTTTTTCATAAGATTTCCTTTCTCAAAGCTCACATCACTTTGCTTTTTAAAAAAGACAAAAGCGAATGTTTTTTAAAAGCTACAGTTTATTTATAAACTGTCTTATTTGAAAAGTCAATGAACAAACAGAAACAATTTGATAAAAACGAAACAGAAAAAATGACGAAAAAAGTTTTCAAAAATATTGAAAAAAGCATTCCATTATGATATACTGTTATAAAACATTTCATTTGCAGGAGACGAATAATATTATGAAAATAAAGTATTTCGGCACTGCCGCGGCGGAAGGAATTCCCGCGCTGTTCTGTCACTGCAAGGTGTGCGAGTACGCTCGCGCAAACGGTGGCAAGGACGTGCGTACACGTTCACAGGCGATGATAGACGACGCCCTGCTTTTAGATTTTCCGCCCGATACGTATATGCACGCGCTTACGTACGGACTTCCTCTCCATAAGCTTCATCACTGCCTTGTGACGCACGCGCACCACGACCACCTTTATCCTTACGACTTTTTTATGCGCTCTCGTGGTTATGCCTGGCCCTCCGACGAGCATACTGGGCCTCTCAATATTTACGGCTCGGACTTTGTGCGAAAAACTATTGATGCGGAATTTTCCATACAGGATATGGAAAAGAAAAACGTCATAAAATATCACACGCTGTCTCCGTTTGAGACCTATCGAGCGGGCGAATATGAGGTCATTCCCTTAATAGCAAAGCACAGAACTATGCAGGGCGCTTACATATATATCGTCAAAAAAGAAGGAAAGGCTCTGCTTTACGCTCACGATACGGGCTATTTTGCAGAGGAGACGTGGGAGTATTTAGAAAAAAACCCCGTGAAATTTGATTACGTCTCTCTCGACTGCTGTAACGGAGAAGGACCTCTTAATTCTGACTGTCATATGAACGTCGAGATGAACCTGCTCGTAAAAGAGCGCCTCACAGAGCTTAATTGCGCCGACGAAAAAACAATTTTCTGCGTTAACCATTTTTCTCATAACGCGAAGGTCGTTTTGTATGACGAGCTTGTCGAGGCAGTAAAGCCCTACGGATTTTTGGTTTCCTACGACGGTATGGAAGTAGAGTTTTAATTAAAGTATAAACAACACAAAGGGGAAAAACAATGGCATATACAAAAGAACAAATAAAAGATGACCTTCGCGCTTTAGGAATAAAAGAGGGCGATATGGTTCTGATGCACGCCTCATTCAAGTCGCTTGGAACGATAGAGGGCGGCGCAAAAGCATTTTATGAGGCCTTTATTGAGCTTTTGGGAAGCGAGGGAACTCTGCTCGTTCCCGCCCTGTCCTACGCTACCGTAACCAGAGCGAACCCCGTTTTTGATATAAACGAAGCGCCGAGCTGCGTGGGATATTTGACCGAGTTTTTCAGAACAAGCGTTCCTGGTGTTGTAAGAAGCATGCACCCGACACATTCCTGCTGCGCTGTGGGAAAATACGCGAAGGAAATAACCGAAGGACACGAAAAGGACATAACGCCCGTAGGCGAGAACTCTCCCTTTGCGCGTCTTCCTAAATATAACGGCAAGATACTTATGCTCGGCTGTTCGGCAATGCATAACACCTCAATGCACGGAGTAGAGGAGACGGCAGAGCCGCCCTACTGCATCGACAGAAAAAATCCTATTAAATATATATTGAAGAACGGCGACACGGTCGTCGAGCACGAGGCGTTCCCCCATAATTTCAGAACGGAAAGCGGAGCGCATTACACCCAGCGCTATGATAAAATTCTCGACTTTCTCCGCGAGGACGAAAAGAGCCACGGCTACGTGTTAGAGGCGGAATGTGACCTCATGGACGCGAAGGCGGTCTGGAGAGAGGGACACAAGAAGCTCAAAGAAGAGCCTATGTATTTTGTTGAATTGCCGTAATTTTGGCGAATAAAAAGGACTGTCTCAGGCAAAAATTGATATAATCCCCTTAGAATAGACACTTGAAAAAACAAAAAGTTTTCAAGACTACTTTAAGGGGGTTATTTTTATGGCAAGAAGGTCACACACAAACAAAAAGTATAGTGTTAAATTTAAGATTGAAGCCGTACAAGCATATTTAAGAGGTGAAGGAAGTCTGCGAGATATCTGCAAAAAGTATAATATTTTAAGTCCGGAACGCCTCAGGCAGTGGATTTTGTGGTATAATGGTCATAGAGAATTTAAGGCGCACAGTGAATACGCAGTCCGAAAAGATATGGAAATGAGAGAAGCGTAACGAGATATAAAAAGAAAAGGAGCGTTCACACCTTTTGGTGTGAGCGTTCCTTTTCACTCGAAGAGGTTATTTTATCTCAAATCAAATAATGACGGCGTTTCCGTTCCAGAGCTTGACGCGGAGGTGGCTTGGCGCTCCCTCCTTGCTCGTCAGGCGCACGGTTTTTTCCTCACCCGCTTTAAGTAAAAAGAAGTTGTCGTCAAGGAAGTAGCGCATATCGTCGTCTGTCGGCTCAACAGTTATCGGGAAAGCGGGGAAGTCTGACACGTTTTTTATGCGGATATCCGTGAAAGCATATCTGCCGTTCTTGCCCTCTCCGACTGCTATAGCCTCGATTGTCGCCCGATTTGCCGAAGAGATACACGGCTTCAGGTGAGGACCGTTATCCAAGCGCAGATTTTCCTTCGGCTCGCTTCGGTATTTTTTATACAGCTCGGCATCGGAGAGCAGAGAGGTACACTTATTGAAATAAACAGACCTCGACAGTATTTCCGTTCCTCTTGACAGCTCGGCGCATACGAGAAAGCAGGTGTCGGTAAAGCCGTCGTCCAAAGAGACTCGTCCGAAATCAACAATCTCGCTGCATTCCTGCGAATATTCGGCGAAGACGGTAAAATCGGGACGATATACCGTAAGCGATACCGTTGCGCCCGAAAGGCTTTCACCGTGCTGATTGAAAACCCTTACACAAAGCGAGAGGGCTTCCCTCGGAGCTAAAACCGACCATTCCTGACGCCAGCAAATCCCCAGCGGGCGATAGGCGTTTTGTATCGAATAATATGAAAGAGTGGGCAAATCGTTGCCGTCAACCGTCTGAACCGCCGCAGTCGTCCACGGACGCTTGAAAACCCAGGGCATAACGCCGCCGCAACGGGGAAAGTTTTCGCGCATAGACTGTATCATAAGCTGATAAAATTCATACGCCTGAACGTGTGACGCCTCGCAGAGCTCTTCGAGCGTCAAGCGCTTCATATCCACGACCTGAGATATTCTGGCTGTCATTCGGGGCACTCTTTCGGGTATGTATTCCGAGAAGTGATTGAGAAGCTCGGGATAATTCTTTGCAAATTCTTCACTCGACAGGTCAGGTAGAGCTCCATTTGCCTCCTTTTCGCTTATAAGCCTTTTTATGCTTTTGTAGTTCGGAAAGCTGTGTATACCCGATTCGGCAAGAAAGGGAAGATGAGCGTAGCGATGTCTGTACCAGACGGGCTCCATATCTATATAGACGTGGGCGCTTCCCTTGTCCGCCGTCGTATAATGAAAAATTCTGTCGGGAGTCAGGGTACGGACCGTACGGTCTATGACGAACATACTCGCCGCATTTCCTTCTGAATAGGGATTGAACTCGTTTCCGCCGCAGAGAAGCACGAGAGAGGGGTGATTTCGCAGTCTGTATAAATTATACGCCGTCTGTGACTCCAAAAGGCTCTGCGAAAATCTCGGCGTGTTTGCGTTGGCGATAAAAAGGTCCTGCCAGACCATTAAGCCCAGCCTGTCGCAAAGCTCGTAAAAGGTATCCGTTTCGGGAAAGCCGCCGCCGTTCCATACACGGATTATCTGAACGCCCATATTTTTCGCCATAGTAAGACACCATTCGTAGCGCTCGGGACTGAGGTCGTAAAGAAAGTCGATAGGCATCCAGTTTATTCCCTTGAGGAAGGTCCTTTCTCCGTTTACGGAGAACAAAAATTTTTCCCAACGCGCGCGGTATTTATTTCCCGCCGTATAGTCGGAGTCAAAGGTACGGACGCCAAATTTAAAGCGGTGCTCGTCGTATATTTTCCCGTCACACGAAAGCGTAACGGCTACGTCGTAGAGAAAAGGCTCGCCCATTCCGTTAGGATACCAGAGACGAGGATTTTTAAGCTCTATTTTTTTGCGGTAAAACTGTAGCTCGTAATAGTCGTTTGACATACCAAGCCTATCAAAATCGCACAGAGGAACGTCCTCGTTTTCCGCATACGCAACCTCGTCTCCGTGTGAAATACGAATCCCGATTTGAACGGTTTGCTCCTTGACACTCCCCGTAACGCCCGTGTCAAACGCCCTGCAATACTGTGTAATTATGTCGGGTGTTCCGTAATAGGGGGAAAGCTCCTTTATCTGCCCGTCTGAAATTTCACATTCGAAGGAGAGAAGCGCAGAGCTACCGTTTATAGCTTCGGTATAGAGATAGGGACGGCTTAAGTGAAGACTTGGCGTAAGCTCCAGCCGCACGCTGCCCCAAAGCCCCATAACTATAAAATCGCCGTTGCTGGTTTCGGTATCGCGGGCAACGTTCCAGGGTACTATTTCCCCTACGTCGCGGTTCTCCCACCACTTCGAATAATCTGCCTTTCGCCCGAAATTACACGCCTTTACTTCAACGATAATCTCGTTCTCTCCGTTAAAATTAAGAAAGTCGCGCGCATCGCATACAGGGCCGCCAAACATTCCCTCGTGTTCTCCTATAAGGACTCCGTTTATCCAGAGTCTTGAAAAATAGGAGACCCCCTCGAAGCAAAGAAAGGCGTTGCCCTTGAAATCGGGGCGCGAAAGCGAAAAGCGTTTTCTGTAATACCAGATTTTTTCATCTACCCAGCGATACAGCCTGCTGTTTTCGCCGTAGTAGGGGTCCGGGAGAACGCCTGCGCGGTGAAGCGAGTGATAGACGCTTGCCGGAATATTCGTCTTATATTCAAAGCGCAAAGCTCCGACGCTTTCCTTTTCGGCACCCCCGTAGCAAAAGTCCCATTCGCCGTCAAGCGAAATATGACAATCGCCCGTCCTTTTCTCTATGTAATACGGTTGTATCAAATTCATTTTTTCAGCTCCTGTCAGATTTTAAGATTGGAAAGTATTATAGCCAGCACACAGAGAATAACCGAGAGTATATTACGCGGTTTTGCTTCCGTCTCCTTATAGATGAGAAGCGAGGCGAGCCACAGGGTGACGACCACAACGCCCGACGTCATAGGGTAAACTATAGTTGACGGAAGGGTAAGAAGCGCCCTCATCTGAAACAAATTAGCGCCTGCCGTTCCTATTCCCGCAAAAGCGCCCAGACACAAAAGACGGGGCCGCATTATAATTCTGCGCGCGTCGAGTCGATTGTTTTTGAACAAAACGGCGGACAAAAGAGCGAAAACGCCTGCCCAAAGGAAGCCGACGGCAAGGAAAAAGCCGATGTTTTCGGGCGCAATTTTTTCGACAGCCTCGCGCTTGACAGAGGAGACGATTCCGCTGCACAGTCCCGAGCCAAACGCAAACAAAAACCATTTTATACCGACGCTCTCGTTGCGCTCTTTTTTAGGGACAGAAAGAATAACCGCCGCCAGCATACAGATAAAGCCTGCCGCAATCAGCGGAGTAAAGGAATCCTTAAAGCGCAGTACGCCGTAAAAGGCGGCGACAAACGAGCCTATGTTGCATAAGAGCGTGGAAAGCCCGACTGAACCGCGCATAAAGGCGCAAAGCAAAAGGAAAATCGTTCCGAGATAGGTAGCGCCAAAAAGGGCGGCGAAGAAGAAAGCGCCCGACGGAAGCTCACACACGCCGTTGAATACGAATAAAACGGCCGAGGCGCTTATGCAGCACACCGAATTCTGAACGAGCGCGCTGCCTATAGAGGTCCCGCCTGCGACGATACAAAAGCGCTTGTTCGAAAAATTCTGAAGCCAATACATACATATTGATAAGACAAAAAAGAGCATATGAGAGAGTAAAATCCTTTCGTTTATAAGCTACGGCTTCATTATAACCCTTTTAATAAAAATGTCAAAAGATTTCACATTATGAAATCTTGCTTTTTTCTTTTGCCTGTAGTATAATGAAAAAAGAAAAGCGAAAGGAAAGAGAATATGATAGCATCAGTTCAGAAGGCGATAAAAATACTGACGGTAATATCGGAGCAAAGGGGAGAGCCCGTTCCGTTATGGAAAATCTCCGAGCGCACGGGAATTTGCAAGCCGAGCTGCTCACATATTATTGAGACCTTGCTAAACGAGGGCTTTCTTGTAAGGATATCCTCTTCAAAGGGATACGTTCTTGGTCCGGACGCCTACTGTCTTTGCTCTTTTGATAAATACGGAAGCGAGTTGATTCATACGAGCCGTCCCGTTATGCAGTATTTGTATAAGACGCTTGGGCACTGTGTTGTATTGGCGGTCATAGAGGGCGGGACGAAATATATTATTGATTATATAGACGACGGACAGTTCTTTGAGAAGAAGTCGCAAATAAGGCGCGACGATATTTATCGCACGGCGACAGGGCGCGTCATTCTTGAAAATATGCGACAGGATGAAATTGCGGCGATATGGGACAAATACGGGGTGCCGTCTCTTGACGAGTGGGCTGAAATTCGCTCGCTCGAGGACCTTTTCAAATATTGCGGCAGCGCTGACGGCGACGTTCGTGTCGTTCGCTCTGTCGATGAAGCAGAAAATGTAAATTTAGGCTACGCAGTCGCCATAAAGGGCAAGGTAAAATGCGCGGGCGCTATCGGGATTGCAGTAAAAATTCCGAAGGGAGAAGAAAAGGGCTTTGTGGCAGGGGAAGAAGAAACAATAAAATCGCTCTTACGCAAGGCGTCGCATTTAATATCAAAAAAGCTTTGAGTGAGGACGACGAAAAAATGCCCCTATGGCAAAGGCCTTCCATAAAGCAGGTTTTATCTCTCGAAAAAGAAAAAAGGCGTATTCGTCAATTGACGAAAACGCCCTTTTTAAAGAGAGCTTATTTTTTTATTTCCTCGTCCTTTTGCTTTTTCGGCGGACGGGTTTCAAAGTGTATAAGCAGGCTCAGCGCAATTCGGAGTAAAATAATTCCGCCGAGGATATAGATTTCATCAAGAGACTGGATAAGTATTGTCTTCAGTATTTCCGCAGCGATTTCAAATTCAAGACCTACAGCTAAGGCCTTTGAAAATCGGGTCAGCACGTCTCTTTGTTTTTTCAAAAACATATTCTGTAGGTAATGAAAAAACTCGACAAGCGAAGCCAAGACTATTACGAAAATACCTATTATCTCCAAAAGACAGATTAAATAGGGCAAAGCAAAATTGATAAATGCCTGTAAAAAATTCATTTTCTATCCTTTTCAAGCTTTAAAAAATTTTTCGAGTCTTTTAATCAAGACCGCAGCCGCAACGCCAACGGCAATACCCGCCACCGTTCCCGAAAGAATAAGAAACGGCAAATAATAGCTAAGCACGTTGGTCTCAAGGATGACCGAAGCGACGGCAATCTGCCCTACGTTGTGCGTCACTCCCCCAAGCACGCTTACCGTAACCGTTCTGAGCGGCGTGAGTCTTTTCAGAAGATACATTGTAAAAAGACTCAAGAAAGCGCCCGACAGACTGTATATCATACTTATGGGATTGCTAAAAAGCAACGAAACGGCAAAAACTCTTACGCCCGATATTATAATAGCCTCTTTTAAGGCTTGCGTATAGAGGGCGAGGATGACGACAATGTTGGCAAGTCCGACCTTTACGCCGGGAATAGCGACAAAGGTGGGTATTCTGCTCTCGACGTAGGACAAAATAATTGCAAAGGTTGTCATAAGAGCGAGACTGGTCAGTCTTTTCGTGCTGCTTCTCATCTTCGCCTCCTTATGATACGAAATCGACGGAAGCGTCAGAGTTTCCGACTATCGTTATAGTAATGCGATTAGGAAGGCAAACTATCGTCTCTCCGACGAATTTGACCTTTCCTCTGATTTCGCAGGTATGGTCGGGACAGCTTGAATAGGACATATACGCCTGTCCGCCCTTAATAGTGAGAGTGTTCGTCCCACCGTTAAGCGAATAGCTGCCGTCAAGCGAGAGAGGGTATTTGCCTACTATATCGCCGTTTACGGAAATTTCTGCATAAGCGCCCTCCTCTCTCGTAAGAGAAGTCACAAGCAAAAGCGCAAGTGAGAGCGCGATAAGAGTGGCGACGACTGCGATATCTATACGGCGCGTTTTTATAAAATTACGTATTTTTTCGCAGGTCATAGCAAAATTCCTTTTTCGTAAATTTCTCACAGACGGAACGCGTATTCCGTCTTTTTTCATTTTAAATTAAGCCGTCGGGCTTCAGTTTGCGTGCGCGCCGCAAAAGCAGTCGCATTCGTGAATACAGTGAACGGGGCAGACCTCGACACACTGACCGCAGCCCGTGCAAAGCGAATAATCAATCGTGGCAAGGTTGTTTATAACCTTGATTGCTTCGAAAGGGCAGACCTTTTCGCACTTCATACAGCCGATACAGCCGTTAGCGCAATATTTACGGGTTATAGCGCCCTTGTCGTGATTAGAGCATTTGACGAGTACTTTGGCAGTATCGTTGATAATATGGATAATTGAGTGGGGACAGTTGCGTTCGCAAATTCCGCAGCCAATACATTTCTTCGGGTCAACGTTGGCGACGCCGTTTTCTATCGTAATAGCGTTCTGCGGACAGAAGGACGCGCAGTCGCCGTAGCCGAGACAGGCAAACGCGCAGTACTTGTCGCCGCTGTACATCGCGCTGGCGGCAAAGCAGGTGCTCTGACCGCGATAATCGTACTTTCTCGCTACGACGTCGCAGCTTCCGTTACAGGAAACGTAAGCGACCTTTTCGACAACATCCTCTGCTTCAACGCCGAGAATGGCGGCGATCTCTCTCGCCGCGCCGTCTCCGCCGGCAACACAGAGGTTGGTCTTTTCGCAGGATTTGTCTGCGAGCGCCTTTGCGTAGCCGTCACAGCCCGAATATCCGCAGGCGCCGCAGTTGACGCCCGGCAAGCATTCGCGTATAGCCGTCACGGTCTCGCTGTCCTTTACACCGAAGAATTTGTTTGAAACGGTTAAAAGAATGGCGCATATGAGGGCAACTCCAAAAAGAAGAGCTACCGGAATTATAATACTTAACATAATAAACCTCCTTAAGCGAGCAGATTTTCCACTACGCCCGCAAAGCCGAAGAAGGCAAGCGCGACGATGGAAGCCGCTATAAGAGTAATGGGAACGCCCTTGAAGGCCTTGGGCGCCTCGCCGCTTTCCATTCTGTAGCGAACTCCCGCAAAGAGCACCATAGCCAAAAGGAATCCGAGTCCCACGCCGAGCGAGGAAATCATTGACTCTAAAAAGCTATACTCTGCGGTAACGTTATTGATGGTGACGCCGAGAACCGCGCAGTTTGTAGTGATGAGAGGGAGATACACGCCGAGAGACTTGTGAAGTGAGGGTATGAACCTTTTAAGCACTATTTCAACAAACTGAACGAGAGCTGCAATAACGAGAATGAATACGATGATCTGAAGATATTCAAGCTTGAGAGGCGTGAGAGCGAGACTGTAGATGGGCCAGGTAACGGCGGTAGCGCAAAGCATAACGAATGTTACGGCAATTCCCATACCCGTCGCCTGATCAAGCTTCTTTGATACGCCGAGGAAGGGGCAGATGCCGAGAAATTGCTGCAGAACGTAGTTGTTTACAAGGACTCCTGCCATTAAAATAAGAATCAGTTCTTTAAGCATTTTCAGAGACCTCCTTTGTTGCGTTTTCCGCTTCGTTTGCTTCGGACGCGCCACATGAGGTCTGAGCGCAAGCGAATTTTGAAGGACAAGCTTCACAGGAGAAGGACTTTTTCTTTACGCCGCCACGCTTTTCGGTGAGCTTATTCATCACGGCAATAACGATGCCGTAGACGAGGAAGCCGCCCGGCGCCTGAACTAAAACGGGGATTTTGATTTCTTGCATAAAGGAGAGCTCTATTCCTGCAAACGAGCCGTTGCCGAACACCTCGCGAATGATGGCAATGACCAAAAGCGCAAGCAGAAAGCCGATGCCCATACCGACGCCGTCAAGCGCCGAATCCAAGACGCCGTTCTTTCTCGCGAACAGCTCGGCTCTGCCTAAAATAATGCAGTTAACGACTATCAAGGCGAGGTAAACGCCGAGCATATCGTATACAGAGGGCAAAAACGCCTGTAAAAGCATCTGCACAGCGGTAACGAACGCCGCAATAATAACGATATAGCAGGGAATTCTTACCGTTTCGGGTATTATCTTGCGCAATGCGGAAATAACGACGTTAGAGCAGATAAGAACAACGGTAGCCGCCACGCCCATAGAGAGCGCGGATATTACAGAATTAGAGGTGGCAAGAGTGGGACAGGTGCCTAATATCAAAATAAGCACGGGGTTTTCCATAATGATGCCGCGAAGGAGAATAGTTAATTTCTTTGTGTTTGTCATCAGTTGCTTCCTCCTTCTGCTGTTATGAGAGCGAATGCGTGGAAGGCGTCCTTTATCGCGCTCTGATAGCCTACGGTGGTGTAGGTCGCGCTTGCGATAACACCTACGTCGGTAGAGGTGTCGGGAATAAGGTCGGTTCCGTTATGGAGGGGGTAAGAGGAGGAAACCTTAATTTCCTCATCGCCCTTTCCGCGATACTGCTCATAGTAGGCGTCACTCGCGCAGGTATCGCCCAGACCAGCCGTTTCATTGTGAGACGTCGTCATTACGTCGATAATCCTGCCGTCCTTTGAAATAGAGAGCAAAATGCCTATCGGCGTTCCGTCGCCCCAGTCGAACATAGCCTGATATCCGTTGGCGAGAAGTTCAAATACATATGTGCCGTTTGACGCCTTTTTGATGCTTTGGACGGTCTTCTTTGCGCCCTCGGGCTTTTCTATAGCTTCAAGAGAAAGCGCGTCAAGAGATGCGCTTGTGTCAAGCAGGGCGGCCTTCGTTTCCTCGCTTACGTTCGGCGAGACGACTGCGCCGTCCTTGACTCCGATAAAGCTTTCGCCTATAACGAACACTTTACCGCTGCCGTCCTCTGAAATATAAAGCGCGTCTATTCCGACGAGAGCTTCAAGAGCGAAGTATTTATTGAATTTAAGAGACTCCGTGCCGAGCGCTTCGTTGCAGTTATCCTGTAAAATCTGTTCGGGCGTTCTTATATCAACCGTTCCGCCTTTTGAAATAGATGCAGCCTGTAATGCAGCCTTGATAGCTTCTCCGTAGGCCTTAGACGTCAACGTTGCGCCCGAAATAAGATAAGGATCGAAGCCGTCAAGTGTCATTTTTGCATACTTTCCGTCTACACCCTCTACTTCGGGGAAAACCTTTGATGCATAGCCGGGAGTTTCTTCACTTGCAATTACCTTTGTTCCTACCACACGTCCGTCCGAGTCAATACCGCACATAATAACGAGGTTTGTGCTTTTTCCCGTGACGTTCATCTGGAAAACAAAGCCGCCGTCCGCCTTATATCCTGCAGAAACTGCGGCGGGATAGTCAGAATTTATTTCAATTTTTTCAAAGCCCTTGCCGTCGGGAAGCACCTCGAGGAGAGCTTCGTTTGCCGCCGCATTTTTTTGATCTTCGATTATTGGGCTGGTAATCATATTTACAGCAGAGAGAAGAAGCGCTACAACGAGGCAGATCGAGCAAAGAACGATAGTG
The DNA here is from genome assembly GCA_045539995.1 of Eubacteriales bacterium. GTDB lineage: Bacteria > Bacillota > Clostridia > Oscillospirales > CAG-272 > UBA1740. The sequence continues at coordinate 9,674 of JAZQGJ010000057.1, read as the reverse complement.
GGCATAAAATTATTTTTTCTCATTTTTCTTAACTCTCTTTCCAAAAGGCTTCTTTTCACACCACTTTTCAATGTAGGGAGTGAGTATGTTCATAAGAAGAATAGCGAAGGAAACGCCCTCGGGATATGAGCCCCAGAAGCGAATAAGTACCGTAAGGGCAGCGCATCCAAAGGCAAAAACCAATCTTCCCGCGCGATTTATGGGCGTGGAGGAGTAATCGGTTATCATAAAGAATGCGGCAATCACAGCGCCGCCGCCGAGCAGCTCGTAAAGAGCGACAGACGCGTCTCCCTTTATAACGAGAGAGAAGAGGAACACCGAGCCGAGATAAACGGCAGGGGAATACCAGTAAATAACCTTGCGCGCGATGAGGTAAATGCCGCCGAGCGCGAGCGCAAGCGCGCAGCCCTCGCCGATAGCGCCGCCTCTGTTGCCGACGAGCATATCGAAAAGACTCGGAAGAGCGCTTACGTCTCCCGTTTTGATTATCTCGAGAGGAGTTGCGCTTGTAATCAAATCGGCATTCTGAAAACGAGTCGGGACGCCGCCCGCAAGACTTGTTGAAAATGCGATAAGCAAAAAGACTCTTGCCGTAACCGCGGGGTTGGCGAAATTGCTTCCGATACCGCCGAAAACGCACTTGACTATAACGATGGCGAATACAGAGCCTACTATACAATGCCATACGCTCGCGCTTGCGGGCAGGCTGAGAGCGAGTAATGCGCCCGTAACGCACGCCGACAGGTCGGATATGGTTTGCTTCTTTTTGACTGCCAGATTAAATAAAAATTCGGAAAGCACGCAAGAGAGTACGCACACAGAGAGCATCAAAAGCGCCTTGAGACCGAAAAGCACGGTGGCCGCGACAGAAGCGGGAACGAGCGCGATGAGCACGTCTGCCATTATTCTTTGCGTAGTTAATTTTGTGTAAACGTGAGGAGAGGTACCTACAACTAAGTTTTTCATCTCAATCTCCTTTATTTCAACGTGGACTGATGCGCCTTGTATTTGCGAAGTATAGATTTCGCTAAGCGATTGTTCTGCACGAGGGGGCGGTCTGCGGGGCAGACGTATGAGCAGCAGCCGCATTCCATACAAAGATTTATACGGTCCTGCTCAAACAGTATTATTTCGTCCTCTATGTCCAGATTAAACGCCTTGGAAAATGCTGAGGGGTTAAGGTGCATAGGACAGGCGTCAACGCATTTTCCACAATGAATACAGTTTGTCGCTTCGCGCGAGACGGCGTCCTTTTCATTAAGAACGGTAAGCGCGTTGTTTCTCTTGGTGACAGGCTCCCATAACGAGCAAGCCGAAATTCCCATCATAGGACCGCCGAAAAGCACTTTAGCCACGTCTTCGGTGTCAACCTTTGCAAAGGTGAGAACGTCGAGAATGGAGGCGCCTATAGGAACGATGAGATTCATAGGCTCTTTTACCGCGCTGCCGTCAAGCGTTACGCATCGCTCGACAAGCGGCATACCCGTCCTTATATAGTCGGCAAGAAATGCAAGCGAGGATACGTTAATAACGAGCACGCCGATATCCGCGGGAAGCTTTCCCTCAGGAACAACGAGCTTTACCGTGTTGTGAATAAGCACCTTTTCCGCGCCCTGTGGGTAGAGAGAGGGGAGCGCGACTACCGAGACCTTGTGATTTTCTTCAAATATTGTATTCATCTTCTGAATACATTCGCCCTTGTTATTTTCAATGCCGAACACAAATCTTTCTGCTGTGGGAATATATTTTTCGAGAAGCGCTATGCCCTCATAGATAGATTCGCTCTTATCGAGCATAGTCCTTGTGTCGCTGGTGATGTAGGGCTCGCACTCGGCGCCGTTTATTACAATGGTATGAATATTACCACGTCTTGCGGCGTCTAACTTGACCGACGTGGGAAAGCCAGCGCCGCCGAGTCCAACAAGGCCCGAGTTTCTTACTGCTTCAATAAAGGAATCAAAGTCACAAACGCTGGGAGGCGCAACCTCTTCGCTGACCGTCATAAGTCCGTCACACTCGATTCTTATAGCGGAAATATCCTTGCCGTCTGACGATATATAGCTTTCAATCTTCGTAACCTTGCCCGAAACGGGGGAGTGTACGGGCGCGGAAACGTAGGCGGACGGCTCGGCAATGAGCTGTCCCACCTTGACCTCGTCTCCCGCCTTTACCACAGGAGACGCAGGCGCTCCGATGTGCTGAGACACGGGCACAAGCACCTCTTTCGGACAGGGCATTCTGAGCGGCGACAGATGCGCGGTGTTTTTATTGTGCGGAACGTGAGTACGGCCCAAAAATCTGAACTTAAGCATATAGCTTTCCTTTCATTTCAAAAACGTTTTAAGGTAGCATCTATTTACTACTCGCAATATAGTATTTGCTAAAATGAAATTGTATATTTGCATAATATATATAATAATTATACAGCAAAAACGCGTTAAAGTCAATATAATCGCCAATAGTTATTAATATAACAATGTTTGAAGCTTATCCATGCTTTGGAAGAAAAAAGCCCGTTTTAAGCAAAACAGGCGAGAGTTAAAAGAAAAAGGGGCTTGGCAATCAGTCTGCCAAGCGCACCCCTTCTGTGTAGCGCATTTCACCGTCATCGTATATCCAGATAACGTCAACGCGATCCATGTGAGAAATAAGCGCAAGCCCCTCTTCATAAGACATACAGAATAAAGCTGTGGAAAGCGCGTCAGCCAATGCGCTGTCGTTTGCGAAAACAGAGACCGACGCGAAATGAAGGGCGGGCATAAGCGTTTCGGGATCTATTACGTGGTGGTAGCGTCGGTTGCCCGAAATAAAAAATCTCTCGTAATTGCCCGACGTAACGAGCGAGCCCTCGCCCATCTCGATTCTGCAAGCGAGACTGCTTTCAGACGACTTGTCGGGATTAGTGATTCCACTCACCCACGCATTTCCGTCGCCCTTTGTTCCGATAGTTATAATGTTGCCGCCCGCGTTTATGGCGAGAGAATCTGCGCCAAGCTCTTTGAGACGCGAAGCGAGCTTGTCTGCGGCGTAGCCCTTTGCTATAGCGCCTACGTCAATAGACGCCAAGGGATCGGAAATATATACGGTATTTGCTTCTTCGTCTATTACGAGAAACTCGATTGATGTATGAGATGCAGCAGAAGCTAATTCCTCCTCTGACGGTAAAAGGGACTCGTCGAGATAGCCTCCGTTTGCTTCGGCAAGCTCTCGTTTTTCGTGCCAGATCTTAAGGACGCTGCCAAGCATTACGTTGGTTTTACCGTCAGTTTCTGTAAATAGTTGTTTACAGCGAAGCAGAAAAACAACAAGCTCTCGGTCAAGCTCGACGGGCTTTTTCCCCGCATTGTCATTGACGGTTTTAAGGTTGTTTATACCCTCATACTCATAATAAATATCAAAAAGCTTGTGATAATAACCAAGCGTTTCATCGGCGATTTTAACGTAGGCGTCGAACTCTTCTTCCGATGTGTCGCCATATGAGGAGAGAATGGAAACGGTATTAAAATGAACGTATGATACGGTTTTCGTTCGGATAACATATTCATTTTCTACCCCTTTATTGCACGACGTCAAAGAGAAGAGGGCGCAGCAAAAGAGGAGAAAAACGAGCGCGAAGGATACAATTTTTTTCATAGCTTCTTCTTTTCAAGACAGAATTGGCTGCGCCAACTAATGTTAACAATTGACACAGCCTCTTGATTTTTGAACAATTGTTTTGTGTTTTACAACCCTATGAGTTCTTTACCACAGATTAAAATTTATTTTAAGGGCTTTACTCATTTCGTTGTAAAATTTTGGTTTTACCGAATATGACAGCATTTTTTGGGATAGTCAGATTTGAGGAAAAATCGTTGTTCTTCGACCCGAAGGCGTATTCCATACGCCGAGAGGGAGAAAACGACGATAAAAGAAGCTCATTAATTTAGGAAATCCGTAGGATTTCAACCTTTGAGTTTGTTTCACTCACACCTTCAGTTCTTATTATGGGTTTCCCGTTTTTTCATTATAAGGTGTCGAGCTTCTTTGGTTTTACCGAATATGACTTCCCAAAATTATTTCGCGTAAGAAGCGGCTTTAATAATAGTTGCCTTGTAGCCTGCGGTTGTGTTCTGCATCGTGCAGCCAGCCGCGGCAAGCGCGTCGCTTACAGGCTCAAAGCTTTCAAGCTCGGCAACAGTCTTGCCAACCGTCGCGTTAGCAAACGCCTTAGCCTGCTTTGCCCAAGAGCCTGCGGACATAGCGTACGCATCTCCAAGCTCAAACTTTGAAGCGCTGAGATCTCCTGCGACAAGCGCGCCCTCTTCCATTGCGAAGGACTGCTCAACAGAGTCGATAGCGGTAGCGGCAACCTTGCCGTCCGCGATTACAACGGATGCGACGTCGGTAGTAACCGTAGCGCCTCCGCTTCTGCTGCTCTTAACGGCGGTGGAAAGCGCAAGACCAAGAGTAATATCCTCGCTTGTCTTGAAGCTTACAGTATTTTCGGATGAGGCAGCCTCTGCAATGAGAGCCTTGAAGGTAGCCAGGCTGGAGGTCATTGTGCAGCCCGCGATAAGCTCATTTGTGAATTCAAGGCTCGCAATTTCTGCTGCCGTCTTACCCACGAGCCATGCTTCAAACGCTTTCGCCTGATCAGCCCATGTGCCTGCCGCCATGCCCGAGTAAGCGTCGCCAAGCTCAACCTTGGTGGAAACGCTGTCCTGTGCGACGAGCGCGCCTGCGTCGTCAAGAGTGGGTGTCGCCTCTACGGTGTCAACGCGCGCAGCGACGATCTTGCCGTCAGAGTCAAGCGCGAGCGTCAATGCGGTATTTGTAACCTTGTTTCCCTTGCCGATAGCAGAATCTACTGCGAGAGCGAGAGTGTAGGTCTTTTCTTCATTTACGTCAGAATTTTCGCCGTTATCGTCAGGCTTGCCACATGCAACAAGAGAAGCAAGCACAAGAACAACAACGAGCATAAGTGAAAGAATTTTTTTCATTGGTTTAATCTCCTTAATAAATATTTTTCTGTCCATTCAAGCATATTATACATTATATTTAATGCGTTGTCAACAAATTTATAAGAGCGCCTACAAAAGCAAGAGACTGCCTCAAATTTGAGACAGTCCTTTTATAAAATTTGATTTTTTGAAAATACAGCAGTCAGACGCTAAAGGAAAGCACAAGAGATAACGCCGCGCGCAGAATTCCCCGCGCCCGAAGGCTCTCGACTTTTGATAGCGTCCTTTGCCTTAAGCGATACAGATTTCAGTCAAATCAGTTGTCAAGAAAAACGACCTTGCCTTCTCTTGCCGACTCAAACGCCGCCATAAGAACCTTCATATCCTTTCTTATATGCTCGTGAGTCACGAACTGCGTCGCCTTACCCTCTATCGTGTCAAGCACGTTTTCGTAATAGGACTCCCAGCGCGGCTCGACTTCAAGCGTGGGGAGAGGAAGCTCCTCTAAATCGTGCGTAGCTCTCGGCCACATGCTTGTGGACATTCCGTTGGGGGTATATACGCAGCCCTCTTCCCAGCTGATATTCTGGTTTTTTGCGCGAATGATTTTGCCCTCGCGTCCAAACCACTCGTATATGATGGCGCTTCCGTCGCTGCCCTCCAGATGCCAACGCGCTTCGGGAACGTAGCACCACAAATCAGCTATTATCTGCGCTTTGAGACCGTTTTCAAAGGTAACGGTAACTCTGCACACGTCGTCCACCTTTTTCATTCGGACGCTATGCAGCTCTGCGTAGACGGAAATCGGCTTTTCGTTTTCATACAGATAGAGTATCTGGTCTATCATATGAATGCCCCAGTCGTACAAAAGACCGCCGCCCGCCTCGTAAACGCTCTTCCAGCTTCCGTCGGAAAACCCTCGGTTGCCGAACAGGCGCGAGCTTAAATGGAACTGCTTTCCTAAAATGTCAGAGGACGCTATTTTCTTGATTATGGCGAAGTCGGTATCAAATCTGCGATTCTGATGAACGGTATAAAGCTTTCCCGTTTCCTCGGAGACCGCAATAACAGCCTCAAGCTCCTCGCAGTTCAAGCAGGCGGGCTTTTCGCTGATAACGTTCTTTCCGCTTCTCATCGCCTTGATACAGTGATCCTTGTGGAAGCTGTTAGGAGTAGCGACCAGAATAAGATCCACGTCGCTTGCAAAGAACGCTTCCTCGGTATCATATACGGTAAAGCCATTCTCTCTTGCGAGCGCGCGTCTTTTTTCGTCAATATCGTAAACTGCCGCCACGTCAAGACGCTCGATTCTTTCTGTTACGTTTTTACAATGCCATGAGCCCATATTGCCATAGCCTATAACACCAAGCTTATGATTCATATTTTTTTCCTCTCTAACAGGAATTGTCAGGTTATTTTATTTGGGGAAGGCTTGCTGCCGCGATAGACTGACCTACGCGACGGCTGCTCTCGTCGGGAAGATGAATAGTTATCTTCTTAGCAAGCTCGGGGAATTCTTCTGCGAGAACCTTCTGCGCGTTCTTGTGAAGAATGCTTCCGCCCTCTCCCGAGGATACGCGGCCCATAAGAAGAACGTGCTTTATATCGTAGAAGATAGCGTAATAAGCGACAGCATATCCGAAATAAGCGCCGATAGTCTCATATATCTTTGCAGCGCGCTCGTCGCCCTTTGCCATAAGACCCTGAACCGCCTTGAGCTTTTCAGCGGGGGAAGCGCTCTCGTCAAGCTCAATTCCCGCAGCGGGAGCAAGCTTGATTACAGAATCCTGTGAGAAATACTTAACGCCGCAGCCGTAGTCGCCCGACCACTCGTCAAGCATAGCTTCTTTGTTATAATCGGCAGGAACGAATGCAAGCTCATTGAGCCAGCCTGTGATATTTCCGTTTCCGTCAACGTATCCGCCTGCCTCGCTTGTACCCATAGCAACACCGAGAACGTTGGTGTCTCCGAGGTCCATAGCGCCCGCGAGAGCCGTAACGTCGCCGTCATTCGCTACCTCTATCGGAACGTTTCCAAGCTCCTTTGCAATATCGGTATATATGTTTTTAACCACCTTTTCAAAGGCTTCGGGATTCTCGTTCTTTACCTTGAGGAAAAGGGAAGAGGTCATAATACGGTTTCCTATAACAACGCCTGCGGTGGATACGCCGATAGCGTCAACTCTCGGCATCTTGGAAGCCGCTGTTTTCATAGCGTCCATAATTCCCTCGTAGTGATACGTAGGATCGTTCTGGAGCTTCGGGAACCAAACTACCTCTTCGGAATACGTAGCCTCTCCCTCTACGACAGCGCTAACCTTACGGTCGCTTCCGCCTGCGTCAAAGCCGATACGGCAGCCGTCAAGATGACGTCCGACAGGAGATGCGGCTTCGTTAGAAGCAGGAGCCTGATCAAAGGGGACGTGTATAACCTCAAATTGAGACTCATAAACGCCCGACATAAATTCACGGTCAAAGGCGCGAGCTCCCGTTTCGGAGTAATCAGCCTTAATTTTGTCAGCGATCAGTTTAGAGCCTGCAATAATTACCTTGTATCCGCCACGCATCCAAAGGAGTGATTTTACAATTCTTTCAACGAATTCGTGGTTTTCCTCATCGTGTCCCGTGCCGTCCTTAAATACGTCAATGGTAAAGACGGAAACAAGTCCGTTGTTTCTCTCAAGTCCGATAGTGAGCTTTTCTCCCCCTTTGGCCTTAACTGCGTTCTGGAAGTCGCGATATACTACCGACATCGGCATAAAGCCGGGATCAAGCGGAGCGTTTACTTTAAGCTTCATAGATTGTTCTACCTCTCTTTATTGTTCTTATAACGTTTATATTTTCGTCAGATATAATGATGTCGGCATCCTTTCCCGCTTCAAGCGAGCCTATGCGTTCTTCACAATGAAGGGCAGTAGCGGGGTTGAGAGACGCCATCTTGAAAACCTCGTATACGGGAAGACCTGTGTGCTCGATAACGTTCTTTACGGCGTCGTTCAGCTTCAATACGCTTCCCGCAATCGTGCCGTCGGCAAGGCGGCATTCAATGCCTTTAAGGAAGATTGGCTGTCCGCCGAGGTCATATTCACCGTCGGGCATACCTCCTGCGCGTGTGCAGTCGGTAATCAGAATCATCTTATCGCCCTTGACCTTTGCGATAATCGAGTAAAGTCCGGGATTGATGTGGAAGGTGTCGGCAATTACCTCAACCGAAACGTTGTCCGAGGCGAGCGCAGCGCCTACAACTCCGGGATTTCTGTGAGCGAGCGCCGACATTGCGTTGAAGAGATGCGTCGCGTGATTTACGCCGTCTTTGGCGGCACTCATAGCTTCTTCGAATTTAGCGTCGGTATGTCCCATGGAAACGAGAACGCTTGATTCCGACGCAAGCTTCTTAATGCACTTGTGCCCCTCGTCCATTTCGGGCGCAAGCGTGACGGACGAGATAATATCCGAGTTTTCAATTATAAAATCAGCATCGGGCGCGAGAATGTTTTCTTCAGCTTGAGCGCCCTTCTTTGACGGGTTGATAAACGGGCCCTCTGCGTGAACGCCGATGATTTCGGCGCCGTCCCAGCTCTTGCTTTCCTCTTTTAGCGAGCGCACAGCGTTGAGCGCCGCCAAAATCTCCTGCTTCGACACCGTCATCGTCGTGGGAAGAAATGCGGTAACTCCGTTCTTCGCCACTCCGTACGCCATCCTTCTGATGCCTTCGGGCTTTGCGTCGCAGGTGTCCTCTCCAAGATAGCCGTGAATGTGGATATCAATAAGACCGGGGGCAACGTAATTACCCTTTGCGTCAATGACGCGAGCATCTGCGGGCGCGCTATCGACTACGCCGCATATCTTGCCGCTTTCCTCATCGAACGCGAGAGCCTTGCCGCAAACGACTGAATCGGGAAGAACGATCTTGCCGTTTATTATGTACGTTAATGCCATAATGTGAACTCCTTTTGTCATTCTTTCTTCTAATGGATAGTATAGCAAAAAACACTTGGCTTTTTGTGTACAAACTGTGAACAATTGGCAATTATACGGCTATTTTGGGGCTTATATCAAAAAAGGCCGTCCCGTTTTGAAACGAGACAGCCCCCATTTTTTAAATCAGTTCTTTTTCTTGGGTTTTTTGATGCGATTGAGCTTTTTGTTCATTTTAAGTAGCTCTTCCTTTGTAAAGGAAATATTCATCATTCCCATCATGCTTGTAAGACGAAGCACCGTAAAGCCGCCCATCATCTGCATAAGTCCGCTTGATCCTGCGTCCTTGAGGTTGACGTCGAAGCCGCCCGACTTTTTCTCGCCCTTGCTTCCTTTTTTATTTGCGTTCATCTTTTTCTTCAGCTTAAGACCAACGCCAATAAACCAGAGCTTTCCTCTTTTAGAGGACATAATGTCGGAAATCGTGTCGTTTAAAGAGAAGCGTCCTGCGGGAGCGTCGATATCAAACCAGTTAAGGACCGCGCCCTTTTCGACAAGAACGTAATCCATATTCATCTCGTCGACCTTGCGGATTTTGCCCTCGTCGGTCTGCTCGCCCGCCTTCGCGACGATAACGCTTTCGCCCTCGTTCTTAACGTCGAAATAGAAGAAATGGTCCTCTGCCGTCTTCTTGCCGACGCTCTCGCCGTTGACGAAAAGCTCTACTTCGGGAAGATTGGAGTAAACGGTTACTTTAGTTACGTCCTCGACTCTGTCCACGTATCTCTTTCCGCACAGAAGTCGGATCGTAGCCAT
>JAZQGJ010000056.1:0-44934 GCA_045539995.1 Eubacteriales bacterium | reverse complement strand
TGTTATAATTATATAAAATAACTGTAAAAAGATAGAGAAGATATGAATAAAGAAATTAACGCTAAGCTTTTCAGACATATTCCTGTATTAAATACCGAAAGACTTATTTTGAGAAAAATTATGATTTCGGATTTTGAAGATATGTACGAATATTCATCAAATTCTGAAGTTACGAAGTATTTGCTTTGGTCCTGTCATTCTTCGCCCGAATATACCAAACAATATATAGAATATCTGCAGGGCAGATATAAAATTGGCGATTTCTTTGATTGGGCAATCACTTTGAAGGATACGCGAAAAATGATAGGAACTTGTGGATTTACAAGATTTGATTATACCAACAACTCGGCAGAAATAGGCTATGTTTTGAACCCCTCGTTTTGGGGATGTGGATATTGCACTGAGGCAGTGAGGCGAATAATTAAATTCGGATTTGAAGATTTGAATCTAAACCGTATTGAAGCAAAGTTTATAAAAGAAAATGCTATGAGCCGACGTGTTATGGAAAGAAGCGGAATGATTTTTGAGGGAACTATGAAATCCGCTATATATAACAAAAACAAATATTGGGACGTCGGAGTGTGCGGAATAATAAAATCAAGATATTTTTGACAGTTGTAATATTAAGTCCGTTTTCATAATATATTTTTATTGATACAAATCAAGGAGTATAATTATGAAAAAAATCATTTCCGTTTTAATTTTGTTTTCTTTCCTTTTTTCCTTCGTTACGCTCTTTCCTACGTATTCTGCCGGGGAATTTTCCTTAAATCTTGACGCAAAATCGGCAGTTTTGATGGACGCTGAAACGGGAAAAATCCTCTATGAGCAAAACCCCGACGAAGCTCTTCCACCTGCTTCGGTTACAAAAATAATGACCTTGCTTTTGGTTATGGAAGCAATTGACAGTGGAAAAATTGCGCTTACTGATATGGTTTGCGCGAGCGAAAATGCGTCTCAGATGGGTGGCTCTCAAATATATCTGAAGGCGGGCGAGGAAATGTCTGTGGAGGATATGCTTAAGAGTGTCGTCGTCTCAAGCGCCAATGATGCGGCGGTTGCGTTGGCAGAGCACATTTGTGGAAGCGAAAGCGCTTTCGTTTCGCAAATGAACAAAAGAGCCGAAGAATTAGGAATGAAAAATACCAATTTTGAAAATACAAACGGTCTTGACGATACAACGACAAATCACGTGACAAGCGCGCGCGATATAGCAATTATGTCAAGAGAGCTTCTTAAACACGAAAAAATTATCGAATATTCTTCCATTTGGATGAGTACTATCAGAGACGGTGCCTTTACTCTTACAAATACTAACAGGCTGATAAGATTTTATTCGGGAGCTACGGGGTTAAAGACAGGCTCAACGTCAAAAGCTAAATTTTGTATCAGCGCAAGCGCAAAGCGCGACGGCTTACACTTGATTGCGGTAATTATGGGTTCGCCTACAAGAGATGTTAGAAACGAAGAGGCGAAAAAGCTCTTAGATTACGGATTTGCTAATTATTCAATGTATTCCTTCGAAGAAAAGGACATGGGAAAACTTCCAGTATTAGGAGGGATTTCCGATTTTTGCAATATAAATGCGAAAAAATATTCGATAGTTTTAGATAAGGATTCATCAAAAAACGTTTTGGTAAAATATGAGGCACCTGAAAAGCTTGTCGCGCCGATAAAGGAAGGCGACGTTGTGGGAAAGGTGATTTTCGAATGTAACGGTGAAAAAATAGGTGAAAGCGAAATTTTTGCAAGCGAAAGCGTCGGTAAAATTTCATATTGGGAGATATTTACGAGAATATTTAAAAAATTTTTGGTTGTTCAATAAAAAAAGAAAAAAACATAAAATAAGTGTTGAAAAGAGGCTTTTTATGATGTATAATGAGATGAAGCTTAAATTGGAGGTTTAATATGTCAGTTGTAATCAATGAAAAATTTTTAGATGCATTTGTAGGTAAGCACGAAATAGCTTATCTTGAAAAAGAAGCGAAAATTGCTCTGGATGCCGTAAAAGCAAAAAATATGCAGGGCAGTGATTTTCTCGGCTGGGTGGATTTGCCCGAGAATTATGATAAATCAGAATTCAGCGAGATTTTGAAGTCAGCGGAAAAAATTAAAAAGAACTGTGACGTATTTGTTGTTTTGGGCATAGGCGGCTCTTATCTTGGCGCGAGGGCTGCAATAGAGTTTATAAAATCCCCTTTATACAACAACATGAAAAAGGATACGCCTGACGTTTATTTTGCAGGTAACAACATAAGTACTACGGCTCTTACCGAATTGTTGTCTATTTGCGAAAGCAAAGACGTTTGCATCAACGTTATAAGCAAGTCGGGCACAACGACGGAGACTGCAATAGCCTTCCGCGTTTTCAGAGAATTGCTCATAAAGAAATACGGCGAAGACGGTGCGCGTGACAGAATATTCGTTACAACCGATAAGTGCAAGGGTACGTTAAAGGCATTTGCTGATAAAAACGAATACAAGACGTTTGTGGTACCTGATGATGTCGGTGGTCGTTTTTCTGTTTTGACTGCCGTTGGCTTATTGCCTATTGCCGTCGCAGGTATCGATATTAAAGAAATTATGAAGGGCGCCTCAGACGCAAGAAAGGTTTGCTCTTCGGATGACTATAATTCTAACGTCAGCATGAGATATGCAGCTATCAGAAACGCGCTTTATCGCAAAGGTAAGAACGTGGAAATAATGGTAGGATATGAGCCGTATTGTCTTATGCTTAATGAGTGGTGGAAGCAATTATTCGGCGAAAGCGAAGGAAAAGACAAGAAGGGAATATTACCCGATTCCGTAATCTTTTCTACCGATCTTCATTCGCTTGGTCAGTATATACAGGATGGACAGAGAATACTGTTCGAGACCGTCCTTGACATAAAGGATTCAAAATCGAATTTTGTTATTCCTTACGATGAAAACAATGTTGACGGATTGAACTTCCTATCAGGTAAAGAATTGGATTACGTAAACAAGACTGCAATGCTTGGTACGCTTTTTGCTCATTATGACGGAGGAGTTCCTAACATCGTTCTCGAAATTGCGGATAAATCAGCTTATACATTCGGTTATCTCGTATATTTCTTTGAAATGGCTTGCGCTATTTCTGGATATATGCTCGGCGTTAATCCCTTTGACCAACCCGGAGTTGAATCATATAAAAAGAACATGTTTGCCTTGCTTGGAAAAGCAGGATATGAGTCTGAAAGAGAAAAATTGCTGGAAAGAATGAATTAATTTATAAATTTTCGTTTAAAAATTAAAATACCCCTTGAAATTTTAATGGATTTAGTGTATTATGTATATAGAGGACATTAAATCCATTAATTTTTAGGAGGAATAACGTTATGGTAAAATTGATAATTGGCAGAAAAGGCACAGGAAAGACTAAGACCTTGATTGAATTGGTAAACACTGCCACTCAAAACAGCAAGGGCTCTGTAATTTGTATTGAAAAGGGAGCAAAATTGAATTATGACATTACTCATAAGGCTCGCTTGATAGATACTGATTATTTCTCTATTACGGATGCTAATTCTCTTTATGGATTTGTTGCGGGAATTTTTGCCAGCGATCACGATATTACTGAGATTTTTATAGATTCTGCTTTAAAGATTTGTAAGGACGACATCGTTGCGTTTGAAAAATTTGTACATGAAGTAGCAAAGCTTTCGGAGACTCTTAACTTCGATTTGGTTATGACTTCTTCTTTGGCTACAGAGGATTGCCCTGAATCACTTAAAAAATTCATCTGATTAGATTGTCAAGATAATTCTATATAGCATAACATATTATCGAGGTGCGGTATTCGCATCTCGATAATTTGCTATTATAGGAGGATTCAAAATGGCAGAAAACAGATGCTCCTGCAGTCAGGGAAACACCAATTCTCAGTCTGCACGAGACACAATTTGTATAGATACCTTTCGTGTGCTTGATTCTTGCCGTGATAAAGACTGCTACGAGGATGTAAGAGTGTTTTTGACCGACGAAGGTCAGTCAATTATTGACAGAACAAATAACATCAGAGCTACGTGCGCGGAAACCGTTTGCGCTTTTGTCGGTGTTGATCCTGTGCAGTTCAACAGAGGCTTCTACCAGATAACAATTAAATTCTACGTAAAGATTGTATTTGAAGCTTGTATAAACGGAAGAAGTCAATGCTTTGACGGAATGGCAGTAATAGAAAAGAAGGTTGTTCTTTACGGAGGCGAGGGCAACGTGAACATATTCAAGAGCAGTCCTACTTCAGGATATTGTTCTGATTGTGTTGCTTCTCAAAAGAGCTCGAACGTTCCGATAGGCGTTGTTGAAACTGTAAGTCCTATTGCGTTGTCTGTAAAGGTGGCAGATCCGAGCCTTTGCCCCGGATACTGTTGCTGCTGCTGCACGGATATCCCTGAGGCAGTTGCCGACACGATTACAGGCGAATTAATAGATGCCGAGGGAAACAATCTGTATGTATCACTTGGTATTTTCTCCGTAGTTCGCATTGAACGTCCGGCGCAGTACCTGATTACCGCCTCTGATTATTGCGTGCCTGACAAGGAATGCGTGACATCAGAGAGCGACGATCCTTGCGGTATATTCAGAAGCATGGCGTTTCCCACAGGAGAATTTTGCGCTCGCACCATCCCTGCCGATGAAAGAGGAAAAGGGATTTCCTGTCATTAAATATTAAATAATAAAGTTATAAGGTTGCATCAAAAGCCGTAACGGAAATTGAAGCAACCTTATAATTTTTTTATTCGTAATTTTCATTTTGCCGCATAATTTCATAGGCCATTATAGTGGTCGCGGAGGCGGCGGACAGGGAAGCATTGAATTTTCTTCCGTAAGGGATTTTAACGATAATGTCTGACAAGTCAAGGAGTTCTTTGGAAATACCCCGTTTTTCCCCTCCTACTATTAAAAATATCGGTAATTTCAGCTCGGTTTTTCCAAGCGTATTTGAGGTTTTTAAATCGGCGCAAACAATCTTGTAACCGTTATTTTTAAACATTTCAGCTGCTTTTAACGCGTCTGATGTATAAATATTCATAAGCTCAGAGGCGCCCGCCGAAGCTCTGCATACAACACCCGCAGCGCTCATCCAGTTTCTCTGAGGCAAAATTATTCCTTCTGCACCACATGCATATAAGGATCGCAGGGAATAACCGAAATTATAAGGATCCTCTATGCCTTGTATCATTACGTAAAACCCGTTTGGCTTGATTGAATGAAGATTATCCTCCAAAAGAGAAATTTTTCTATCTGTGCATAGCGCTATTATTCCTCCGTGAGAATTTCCAAGCGTCAGCGTATCTATGTATTCTTTTGACGCTTCGGATATAGTAAAACCGTATTTTTCCCCTTGATGCGTCAAATATCCGATTTCCTTTTTAAGCTTGGCATACCGCTCTGAATCATACAAAATCTTTATTATCTTACGGTCATTCAAAACCTCGCTGTTTTCCTGTATGCTCAATATGGCGCGTATGGAGGTCATACCTTCCATTACAGCAGAATTTATAAATTTATCTGCTTCTTTTATCATAGACAAACAAAACCTTTCATATATTTTGTATAGGAATAATTTATGGGGGGCAATTGTGATATTATGATATATGGCAACACAAAAGAGAGATGTGAAATTCTTGCTGAATATTTAGTCGAAAAAAACGCCACAGTGCGAGGAGTAGCTCAAAGATTTTCCGTAAGCAAAAGCACGGTACATAAAGACATAACTATCAGGCTGAAAAGCATAAATCCCTCGTTATACAGAAGCGTAAAGGAGGTCTTGGACAAAAACAAGTCCGAAAGACATTTGCGCGGTGGGGAAGCTACAAGAATAAAATATTTAAAAAAGAAAAACACATCCTTTTTCTATAAAATATAATAACAAATTTTATTTGGAATTTCAATAGTAAATTAAACTATTATAAAAATAAAAAGCAAATAAAAAAGTTTTTTGTAAAAACTCCGAAGAAATATTGACATTACGGCTTATTTATGTTACCATATTGTAGTATATGTCGAAAGAGTAGCCTTAAAATGAGACTCATATAATTATACAAAATGCAAATTTTGTATAATTTAGGGAAGCAAAATACGAAAAAAACGGTTAAAAAGCGGCTTTTTGGCATATTTTACAGAGATACTAAAAATAATGAAGTTTTTAATTTCATTATAAATTGTATAAAACAAATACAGGACCTTGTGTCTTACAGGAGGAAAATAATTATGAAAATCAAAATGCGTGTACTCACGGCGACAAAAAAAGGCAAGCTTCTTTCAATTGCAGATATGATCGCGGCTGAAAAATCAAATTATAAGGCTGACGTCATTCCCCCTGCTTATCCTTGCGAAACCGAGAGATTGGTTGTTATAGTAGCTACTGCTGCTTCTAAATACGGAACGGCTACAGAAATATTCTGTAAGAATATGAACAAGTCTCAGGCTCAGAACGTAGCTTTCATTATCGATGGAGACAAGGAAAAGGCTCAACAGCTTATTGATTGGGTTAAGGCTGCAGGCACTAACGTTTGCGATGAAGTTCTTTATATCAACGGAGGTCTTCCTTTCAAGTTCATGAAAAAGGTTTCTGACGAGGAAAAAGCAACCGTTAAAAATTGGCTTGAAAACGTACTTAAATCCATGGCTTAAGGCGAATTTTACGCTATTTTTACATAAAATTATACAAAATCTTTAAAAATAGAAAAAACAAACGACAGAAATGACTCTGTCGTTTGTTTTTTTATCCGAAATTACTTAAACTTGCGTTTTCTTGCAGCTTCGGACTTCTTCTTGCGCTTTACGCTGGGTTTTTCATAATGCTCTCTCTTACGAAGCTCGGTCAAAACACCGGACTTTACGCACTGACGCTTAAAACGACGAAGCGCGCTGTCGAGAGTTTCATTTTCTTTTACTCTGATTTCTGCCATCTTATTCCCCTCCCCTCGCTCTTTGCAAAGAGATAATTATATCTTTAGTATCACATAGTATTATATTACAAAAAACATTAATTGTCAATACCAAATATCGAAAATAAAGAAAAATATTTATTTTTTAATTAAAATATGCTTTTTTGCCGCCGTAAGAGTGTTTTTTAACAGCATTGTTATAGTCATAGGACCGACGCCACCAGGCACAGGAGTTATTGCAGAGGTTTTTTGCGCTACCTCGTCAAAGTTAACGTCGCCGTGTAATTTTCCGTCGGGCATTCTGTTTATACCAACATCAACAACAACAGCGCCTTCCTTTACCATATCGGCAGTAACAAAATCTGCCTTTCCTATGGCAACAACGAGAATATCAGCTTGTTTGGTTTCTTCCTTTAGATCTTTTGTGCGCGAATGGCATATTGTGATTGTGCCATTTTTCTCGAGTAGCAATAACGCCTGAGGCTTTCCTACGATATTGCTTCTTCCCACTATGACACATTTTTTGCCCGATATTTCAATGTTGTAGTAATTGAGAATTTCCATGATTCCCGCAGGCGTACACGGAAGAAAATCATATTCTCCTATCATAATTTTTCCAACGTTTTCAGGATGAAAGGCATCTACGTCTTTTTTAGGCGAAATGGAATTGATTACCATTTGCTCATCAATATGCTTTGGCAAAGGCAATTGCACCAAAATGCCATGTACCTTATCATCAAGGTTTAATTCATTTATCAGAGCAAGTAATTCGTCCTCTGTAGTTTCCTCAGGCTTCTCAATGACTACCGAATGCATTCCGACCTCTTCACATGCCTTATGCTTGTTTCTCACGTAAACCTTAGATGCTTCATTGTTTCCCACAATGATAACGGCAAGTCCGGGAGTAATTCCGTACTGCTCTTTAAATTCATTTACTTCAGAAGAAATTTTTGCCCTTGTGTTAGCAGAAACCTCTTTTCCCGACATTATAATACTCATAATTATATATCCTCCTGCGTTGGTCTGTTTTTTCTGTATTTTACAAGATTGATTATCAGAAGAGTTGTAAAGGTCACAAAGAAAACGAATCCGACAATTACTGAAATTTTAGTCCACCAAGCGTGATATGAGCATATATACAGACTGTCAGAACGAAGCAGCTCTATAAACATTCTACCGAAGCCATACCATGCGAAATACATATAAAATATTTGTCCGTTAAATTTTTTTCTCTTATAGCAACAATTGATTATTACAAAACCTATTAAATTCCATAAGGATTCATATATAAACGTGGGATGTACGTAGATAGCTTCGCCTATAGGAGTTCCCTGAAACGTTCTCTGAATTCCCATTCTCCAGGGGAGACTTGTTTCTGAGCCGTATGCCTCGGCGTTCATAAAGTTTCCAAAGCGTCCGAGAATTTGTCCAATCATAACCGCAGGAGAAACCATATCCAAAAACATTAAAATATTATACTTTTTTATTCGGCAGAAGACGCAAATGGTAATAGCACCCGCAATGATGCCACCGTATATTCCAAGACCGCCCTCCCATATTTTAAAGACGTCCCAAAAACTGTCATAGCTGTCTAAGCTGGTGAGAAAGTAATATAACCTTGCTCCTATAATTCCTATAGGAATAAGGAAAATAGCTAAATCAATAATATCATCGGCGATTATATTATTTTGTTTCGCCCTGTATAAAACGTAGGCGCAGGCCAGGATCATTCCGATAGTAATTATCAAGCCGTACCACGCAATTTCCAAGCCGAAAATATTAAGCGCTACGCTATTAATTTTAAACTCGGGAATTCCAAGTCCCGGGAAAGAAATTATACTGATTTTTAACATTGAAAGTTCTCCTTTATAGGCTCAATTACAGAAAAAGCGGTATATTCCTCGTTGAAAAACGAGAAAAAAGTTTCTTTCAGATATTCATAATCTATTTCGAGAATTATTTCGTCGATATCGAGCATATCAACACCTGCAAACAGGCAATCTATAAAATCGTTTGATATATCCTCCGTGCTATCAAAGGATTTTATATATTCTGAATAGGTTACAAGCTGAATACGCTTGAAGTCTTCTTCTGACGGGAAATTAACTTTTGTTTTTTCAATTTCCTTATTACAAAGCTCATATACCAAACGGGGATCGTCACAATCACCCATAATAATGTTGTGAGCGCACGAATTGGCGGTCTCATACATGGCAGAAAAGCTGTTTTTAACATATCCGTTATCGTACAAATAATTATAGAGACTTGAAGATGAGCCGAAAATCAAGTCGTTTAAAATATTTATAGCAATAGAACGCTTTTTTTGTTCTCTCGGAGAATTCGGATAATTTACGTCCTTTGTTCCGATAGCGAAAAGCTTGTTCGCTACGTCCATTTTAATAAATTCTTCTTTTTTCGCAATTTCCTTCGGTTCTTCGAGATATTCACAAATTATAGTTTGCTTTCTGCCCGGTTTTATATATTCAGAAACTATATTTTTTACGCTTTCAACAGAAATGTTGCCGCATACTATCAATGACATATTAGAGGGATTATAAAACGTATTGTAGCAATTGTATAATATTTCAGGCGTAATTTCAGATATTGATTCAACAGTTCCGCCGACGGAAATTTTTATATTATGATTTACGTATAAAAGATTTAACAAGGAATAATAAATCCGAAGCGAAGGATTATCGTCATACATTTTTAATTCCTGTCCAATTATTCCCTGTTCCTTTTCAACGTTTTCCTTGGTAAAATGAGGGTGCGTAACAAAGTCCAAAAGTATAGACAGCGCTTCCTCTGCGCGATCCGTGCAGCTGAATAAATACACGGTTTTGTCGATAGAGGTATAGGCGTTTGCAGAAGCGCCGATCTTTCCGAAATTTTCAAACGTATCACTTCCGTCCTCATTTTCGAACATTTTATGCTCCAAAAAATGAGCAATACCGTTAGGCACGTCTATAAAATCAGAGTCCTTTTCTGTTTTAAACCTGTTTTCGAGCGAGCCGTATTTAGTAGCGAAAGCGGCATAGGTTGTAGAAAGATTTTTAGGGAATACGTATACGTCAAGTCCGCTTTCATCCTTGTAATAATAGTACGATTCCTTTATCTTTTTATTTTCTTTTTTTGTAATGTTATTCATCGATTTCACCGCCGTTTCCGATTCCGTTCATAAAATAAATCGTGTCTAACGTAACCTTTTTCGCTATGTTTGCTACGTCATCTATACCCAAATTTTCGATTTTCTCAAAGAAATCAACAGGAGAAACGGAAATTCCGTTTAAAACTCTGTGAAAATACCAGCTTTCAATTGAACGCGGAGAATCATAAATAGCGAGATAAGAATTCTTTAAGGACGCTTTTGCGCAATTCATTTCATCTTCTGTAATGTTTTTCGACTTCACATCCTCAAGTTGAGTTAAAATTTCGCGTTCTGCCGTAGTTTTATTCCCGTTTTCTATACCTGCAGTAACAAGCATTAATCCTTTACTGCTTTCAGACAATGCAGTACAATAATAGCAAAGACTTAATTTTTCTCTTACATTCATAAACAGCTTTGAGGTGGGAGAGCCGCCAAATATCTCCAAAAACAAGGGGAAAGCAACGTAATCCTCGTCAGAAAAAACAGTAGCAGTTCTGAATCCCATAACGAGCTTTCCTTGCGAAGCATTGATATCCTCTGTGTAGGTTCTTGCAAAGCCCGCTTTTCTTATAACCTGAGTTTTTGGAAGTGAGACAGGATTAACAGACACCTTTTCCTTGAACGGAACGGCATACTTTTCAATATTGTCCATTTCATAATTTCCGACAAAGAAAATTTGAATTTCCGAATTTGAAATCATCTGATAATAGGTCTCTAACAGCTTTTCGGGTACAATATTCTGAACGTCTTCAACTGTTCCCTTTTCCGATATACCGTAAAGCTCATTTGCGCACATCAATTTTATGCATTTTGTAATGCAGTACTTGTTTTTGTTATTAAAAAGAGATTTTATGGAATCTATCAGCTTTTCTTTTTCGCTCGATACGTAATCGTCAAGAAAAAGTCCGCTTTTACCGTCTAATAACGGATTAAGAATTATGTCGGTAAGCAGCTTGAGGGTTGCGTCAGTAATATCAAAATTGTCAACGGCATACGCATTGTCCAAAATATCTGCACAAAAATTTATTACCTGCAAATCACCACATTTGAAAACTTTTATAGCTATGTCGGATGCGTATAATTCTTCGAGACGTTTGCTTATATCCTTTTGAGTAGGATAGTTTTTGCATCCTCTCTTCAAGACACGGCTGAGCAAGGAAAAATAAGCGGCAGTATCAGAAGCCAATGGCTGAATAAAATTTATAGACACGTAGTTTGATTTGAACTTATCGGTCTTAAACAAATTGAGCGTTATATTGCTTCCGATCTTTTTTTGCGAAAAAAACATAAAAGGTCTCCTTATTAACATCTATTACGTTTTACGTAATGACGTAGCTTTTTCAATGTAAATATATTTTTAAAAACGTATTTTAAATTATATAATATTATACATTAAAGGCAACAATTTTGCAATAGCATTTAAAAAAGAAAAAAGGCTTTACCGCAAAATTAACGGAAAAGCCATAAAAATTATGATTCGAGCTGACGTCCGAGAAAATTAGCCGCGGTCTGTATCAATTTAATTTCAAGCTCGTCAGAAATTTTATTATCGTTTGTTTCGTCAAAATGCAAAACAGAGCAAACACATCCTATTATGTCGCCGCCTGTCAAAATGGGCATGGCGCAGCTAACGTAATGAGATCCTCCGTCCTCGATTACGGGAATCCTTTCAGCATCGCTTCTATGGGAATACAGGTTTCTGCTTTCTATAATGTTTTCTAATTCCGATGAAACCTTTCTTTCAAGATATTCTTTTTTAGAAACTCCCGCAGTAGCGATTACTGCGTCTCTGTCACATATTATAACCGCCATAGAGCAGGTTTTCTGAAGTGTGTCGGCGTACTGCGCGGCAAAGCCGGCAAGCTCACCTATAGGGGAATATTTTTTAAAAATCACTTCCCCTTCCCTGTCGGTATATATTTCAAGAGGATCGCCCTCGCGGATTCTCATTGTTCTTCTTATTTCTTTTGGAATAACGACGCGACCAAGGTCGTCAATTCTTCTGACAATTCCAGTTGCTTTCATTTATATAAAATCTCCTTGTTTTTTAATAGTGGCAATACTATTATTTGCAAAACAAGGAGATTTATACTGTTGATTTTTAATTTTAACAGATCAAACGAAAATATCGCAAAGTCAAAACTTTAACTCAAAGATATCATGCTCGGCGTATTCGTTGCTAAATCGCACGTTTCCAATCTTATACGTATGCGGATGCACGACGTATTTTGACGCGATACCATCCCTGTCTATCTCAAGCACACGGTAACCGGGAAGACAGCGAATGCTGTCCGACTCGCCCGAATAGGAATAATGCCCCGTATAAATTATAGGCTTATTTCCGTTTTCTGCGCCCGTACTCACTATATGAGACTTATGTTTATGTCCGCAGAAAAGGCAGATAATTCTCTTCTCATTGCGAAGAAGCGTGCAAAACTCCTCGCTCTCGGCATTTATATCGAACCAGTGGGCGCAGAGGATGACTTTTTTGTCAGGATATTTCGCCATAAGTTCCTTTATGTCTGCCACGTTAGCGCCACAATACGTACCGTCGCTGTGCTCGGTAGGATCAAGGTTTGCGCCAAAGGTATCGATCAGTATGAAAAGAACATCGCCGATAACTATATGATCTCTTCTCTGATGCCCTGTTAACTCGTGCCAAAGCTCCTCTCCATACTGTTCGTGATTTCCCGCTATCATTCGCACATTGACACCTTTGGGAGCAAGCTTATCAAGATATCGTTCTGCAAAAAGCTTTGTATTGCTGACACCCTGACTAATATAGGTTCCCTTTTTTTGCCATGCCCAATGGTCAAGCGAATAATCTCCGAGAAGCAAAAGCACGTTATACGGTTCTTTTTCATATTCAGCCGCAAGATCATTGCAAAGCATCCTTGCAGCCTCCTCTTGCGGTCTGCCGAAGTAATCGGCGCAGCAATAGTGTATATCTGATATTAAAATAACTTTTGTATTTTTATTCATATATTCACCTTCAATTACGCAATTGATGAAATTTGTATTAAAACACGATTTAAGTTTTATCACATTTTTGATTTTGTTTTATATCATACAGAATAGAAATATGTATAACAAAGCAAAATATGTCGAACTCTGTCAATGTTGTACGAGAGAGGGGTCCCTTGAGAATTCTCATTGTTCTTCTTATTTCTTTTTTTAATACGACCTGTTTTTAATAACATTCAACAATTTCAAGATGTCCTCGAATTTGGAATTTGCCCATCGCGGCATAAGGCAGGAAGAAATAATCACCCATACGAAGCTCATGTCTATAGCCGTCGCCTACTATCTCACCATCGCCTGAGGTAACTATATATACAGCGTAACTGTCCTTTACGTTCAAAAGGAAACTTCCGTCGTCGCATTTTATTCTGTTGATGACAAAGCAAGTCGTGAGAGATTCGTCGATAACCTTCTCAACTGTAACGCCGTTTTCCTCCGACAAGATTTCAGGAGTGACCTTTGCCGACGGTTGCTCGCCAAATTCAAAGCATTTGATAGCATCGTCGGGGGTTAGACCGATATACATTTCTTCGTCGGAGAGTCTGTAATCGCCACACCAACGTTCAGGCTGAATAGTAAAGTCGGTAGGCTCTTGGATTTCCAAAATCAAGCATCCCGCACCGATAGCGTGAACGGTTTTTGCAGGTACAAGAAATACGTCTCCCACCTTTGGTGTGATGCTACACATAAGGCGCTCCATTGCGTCTTTATCAAACTCGCTGTCTGCTATTGCCTGTCTGAACGCAGCTTCGTCAACGCCCTCTTTAAAGCCAAAGAAAATTTTAGCATTTTCACGTGTGTCGAGAATTAGCCAGCTTTCTGTTTTTCCGTATTCGGAATTAAAATGCGTTCTGGAAAACTCTCTATCGGGATGAGACTGGGCAGGCAGACGAATGGCGCTGTCGAGATATTTAACCAATATGCGAAGCTTTTCCTTCGGACCAAGCATTTCACGCTTATTTTGCGCTAACAACTCGTCAAAATAAAGATCAGAGTCAACAGGCTTGGAAATTCCTTCCTTTACGTCTACAGAGCCCTTATTTAAAGCCCGCACTGCAGATGCTACCCATTCTTCAGGATAAAAACCATCCTCTGAGCCGTCGCCCAAAAAACTATCAAAGAGCTTTCCGCCCGTATATACGCGCGCAACTCTGTTTTTCTCAAAAAAAATCGGTCTGTTTGTCATTTTATCTTTCTCCACATATCGAATGTAATATTGAAACTGTAACTTTAACAAGTTGATTTTACAATAAATAAATTGAAATGTCAATAAATATTATGTCGATTTTTCGTTTACTTACAAAGAACAATCGGTAATTCATTATGAGGATTTAAAAAAACTAAATTTATATGTTTACTATTTACATTTTTATTAATTTATGGTATAATATATAATAAATTATATTTTAAGGAGAAATCATGGATTCCCTGAACAAAAGAGACGGAAAAGAAAATTCAGAGTTTACCCCGCTTTTACCCGAAAATTCTGGGAAAGCGCATTATTTTGATAAAATAAATAACTTTTTCAGAAAGCATGAATTAGCTTATTTGATTTTTGCATTTTTGCTTCCCGCATATATCATGTTTATGATATATGTCAAAATGGACGTTCATCCGTTCGGAGACAGTTCGGTTCTCGCATTAGACCTGAATGGGCAGTACGTTCAGTTTTTTGCGGCTTTGAGAAAAGCCATTTATGGAGAAAGTTCCTTTCTTTACTCCTTCGGGCGTAGTTTGGGAGGAGAATTTTTGGGAATTTATTCTTATTATCTCGCCAGTCCGTTTTCCTATATAGTTGCGCTGTTTCCCGAAAAAAACATACTTGAAGCGCTTCTTACAATATTTGTTTTAAAATGCGGAGCATCCGGACTTGCCTTTGGATATTTTCTTCATAAGTCTCACAAATCTAACAAAACGATAACCGTCGCTTTATCTACACTGTATGCGCTTTGCGCTTACTCAGTTGTTATGCAGCACAATACTATGTGGATCGACGGTATGATTTTACTCCCCTTGCTTGTTCTCGGTGTAGAAAGAATAGTAAAATATAAGAAGCCGTTCCTTTACGTTATTTCTCTTGCGCTTACACTTCTTTGCAACTACTATATAGGATATATGTCCTGCATTTTTGTCGCAATATATTATTTTTACTATATAATAGCCGCCAAAGGCGCGTCAAATCCTATTGGCGAAAAACAGCATTTTTTGCGTTCCTTTGCCCGCATTATAGTATATTCTTTTTTGGGAATAGGGATTGCAGCAGTTCTTTTAATCCCCTCGTATTATTCCCTGACCTTTGGAAAAACAGGCTTTTCAAATCCTGATTTTTCATTTTTCTCAAAATTTGACTTCATAGATTTTATTGCCAAACTCTTTCCCGGCGCATACGATACCGTACGTCCTGAGGGGTTGCCTTGGATTTATTCGGGGGTTTTGTCTGTAATATTACTTCCCCTATATTTTATTACTAAGAAAATTAGCAAGCGGGAAAAGATTGCCTCGGGCGTTTTGCTCATACTTCTGTTTGCAAGCATGAATATAAACACGCTTGATATGGTCTGGCACGGATTTCAAGCTCCTAACTGGCTCAATTATCGCTATAGCTTTATGTTCTCCTTCGTCGTTCTTTTGCTTGCTAGCAAGACGATAACGCTTATTCGAGAAATAGGTTATAAGGGCGTGCTTGCTTCCTGTACTGTTTCGGCCATATTGATTGTTGTTCTTCAAAAGTTAAATCTCACTTGTATCCGAGACGGAAAAATTATTGAATACTTTGATGACCTGCACGGCGTATGGCTCTCATTACTTTGTATTGCAATATACGGATCTCTGCTCATGTTAATGGCAAATTACCGTGCAAACTCAAGCAAGGTCGGTCTTATTGCTCTTATTATGGTAGCCACTATTTCGGGCGAGTTGTTTTTTAACGGAGTATATTTTACAAAAACTCTCAATGAAGATATCGTTATTTCAAATTATAACTCGTATCACGGCTTTTATGATATTCATCAGGATGCTGTAGATTATATAGACGAGAACTCCGACCGAGAATTTTATCGTATAGAAAAAACCTTTCAAAGAAACGTAACCGACGCATTTGTTTTTGGCACTAACGGAATAGCGAGTTCTACCTCAACTTTAAACGCCGATGTTATAGATTTTCTCGCAAAAATCGGAATACGAGCCTGCTCTCATTGGTCGGAGTATAAGGGGGGCAATTACGTCCTGGATTCCTTTTTGGGAATAAGATACCTCATGACCTTGCCTACCGATGACAGACCCAACAATTTATACGAAGAAATATATTCAAACGAAAACACAAGGGTATATAAAAATTCATATGCCTTGCCGTTAGCATTTGCATCATCACAAAATATAAAAAATATTTCTTTTGCTTTGCCTCAAGATCTTGTGGACTATGACTATATCCCAAACGACGAAACAAAGCTTGGCAAGTGGGAATTAAAGCCCGAGTTTGCTAATACGCTGTGGAACCCCTTTGAAAGAATGAATTCCACGCTTTCAGCTATTTCGGGTAAGGATGTCAGCGTATATGAGCCGATTGAATATAAAATGAGCAATACGATAACAGTCAAACAGGAGGGCGATGCATGGAATCACTATGTATTCAAGTCTGATATAGATGAAAAATCAGCCTGTCTGACATTTACCGTAACTGCTCCAAGAGACGGAAATATATACTGCTACTTCCCCACAAAATACGCGCGCGAGGCAATGATTCTTGTAAACTCCTCATTCCTTGAAAACATCTATCCCGCGAATGCTAAAAATGCTTATATAATGAATCTGGGACATTTTTCCGAAGGAGAAACGGTTGTTGTAGATTTATATATCTATACGTACGGAGAATTTTATCTTATAAAGGATACTCCTTATTTCTATTATATTGATGAGGATGAATTCATTTCTTTGTTCACAGAGCTTTCTGAATACGGAATGAATATTACCGAATTTTCTGATGACTATATTGAAGGAACGATAAGCGTTACTGACAGTAATTCCACCGTTTTCACAACGATCCCTTATGACAGTGGCTGGAAAATCAAGGTTGACGGAAAAAAAGTAGATACCTATGAAACTCTCGGCGCACTCCTTGCGTTTGATCTTGAGGGCGCGGGGAGTTATGAAATTACTATGAAATACTTCCCCTCCTGTTATATTGTGGGAATTATAATTTCTATCGTTTCTCTTCTTGCGCTTCTTGCATCCTTTGCAGCGCTTATAATGCTCAGAAAAGGAAAATGGAATTTTAAAGCGGAAGGCCGCTTGTACAATTTTGCAAACGTCTTTATTTCTCTTCCTACCGACTCTTATGCTGAAGAATATTATCTTATAGACCTGGAAATAAAAGAGGAACAGGAAGAACAGAACAAAAAGAATAAACAGAACAAAAATCATAAAAACAACAAGGACAAAAAATGAATGTATTGAAATTCAATGCAGGCGATGTTGTTGAAGTAAAGAAAAAACATCCTTGTGGCTCTAACCTTTTTCTTATTGCAAGAACCGGTAGTGAGGTTCGAATGATTTGCAAGGGATGTAACCGTGATATCACGGTGGACAGGCTAAAGGCGGAAAAATTTATAAAAAAGGTGCTAAACGCAAATGAATGAAAATAACAAAAGCTCCGATTTTTCCGACCTTTTGCCGAACACCTCTACGCAAAGCAACGCTTTAAGCTCCGATGACACTAAAAAAAGTTCTCTTTTCAGTTCTTTTTTCGTGAGGTTGAAGGCTTTTTTAAAGCGGCCTCTCGTGTGGTGCTTTGCTCTCCCCTTTCTGCTTATGCTATTCGTGTTTATCGCTATAGGGGTGTTTCCTTTCGGCAACAACTCGGTGCTTGTATTAGATCTTAACGGACAGTACGTATATTTCTTTGAAGCATTAAGAAGTTTTATATACGGCGACTCATCCTTGCTCTATTCCTTTTCAAGAGCATTGGGCGGAGAGTTTCTGGGAATATACGCCTACTATCTCGCGAGCCCGTTCTCTTATATCGTGGCGCTGTTCCCTAAAAAGCATATAACTGAAGCTCTGCTTGCAATTATCCTCTTAAAAATAGGGCTTTGCGGTTTTAATTTCGGCGTTATGCTAAAGAAAAAGGCGAAGACAAGAGACGTCTCAACAATAATTTTTTCTGCAGTATATGCGCTTAGCTCGTACGTCGTCATAATGCAGCACAACACAATGTGGATAGACAACGTGTTTATGCTTCCGCTTATTGTGCTTGGAGTAGATGCCCTCATTAGCGAAAGAAAATATAAATTGTTTGTCTTTTCACTCGTATGGGCAATTATTTCTAATTTCTATATTGGATATATGACCTGCATTTTTACATTTTTATATTTCTTTTTCTCTTATTTTTCCCGCTTACCTTCAGAGAGAAATCCGAGAAATATAAAATGCAATTTTGTTCGTTCCCTCTTATCCGTCGGAATATTTTCTGCGATTGCGATTGCAATAGCTGCAATAATTATTTTACCCGCATATTATTCTTTGACCTTTGGAAAAACCACCTTTTCCGATCCTGACTTTGAATTTGTATCAAAATTTGACATTTTAGACCTCTTGACAAAATTTATGTTCGGCGCATATGATACCGTTCGTCCTGAAGGTCTGCCTAATGTTTACTGTGGAATTTTGACACTTTTTCTCGTCCCCGTCTATTTTTTGAACGACAGAGTTAAACTTCGTGAAAAGATCTGCGCCATTTTTCTTTGTTTTGTTTTAATTTTCAGTTTTTCTATAAACACGCTTGATTTGATCTGGCACGGATTTCAGGCACCTAACTGGCTTAATTACCGTTATAGTTATATGCTCATATTTATTATGGTATATATGGCGGCAAAAGGCTTTGAAAATATAAAAAATGCAAATAAAAACGTCATTTTTACCATATCTGCTATTTTGGTTTTGTTTCTTTTGATACTGCCCGAGTTTGAATATAAGCACGTCCATCCGTTACTCACTATTCTTTGCTCTATATTATGTGTTGCAGTATATTTCTTCTTATTTTCCTTTATAATTTCAAAAAAGCATTTAAAATTTAATTTGCTGTCGGGATTTTTACTCGCGGCAGCATCCCTTGAACTTTTTCTCGGAGCTTTGTATAACACGTGCTCACTTGATTATGACGTTGTAATTTCGAGCAGAGACAGTTACGTTGATTATATGTATAAATGGGAAGGCGCTTCGGATTATATAAAGGAAATTGAGAATGCGCCGTTTTACAGAGCCGAGAAATTGAATTACAGAAGAGTTAATGATTCTTATTCGCTCGGATACAGGGGGCTCTCGGGTTCTACGTCTACTTTAAATGCCGATACGGTAGCTTTTCTTTCGGTGTTCGGGCACACGTCTGCATCTCATTCCTCGCAATATACAGGCTCAACCCCAATGGCTGATTCCTTCTTTTCCATAAAATATATTATGGCAGAAAACTTCACACCTGTAACTCCGCTTTATGAAAAGTGTTACTCTGACGAAAACGTTTCACTCTATAAAAATCCTTATGCTCTATCAATAGCCTTTGGAGTAAGCGATGATATAAATTCACTCAGCTTTCAGGAAATATCTGAAGAAAACGAAGAAGCGCTTTCAAACGATAAAGAATACTACAATCACGATTCCCCATTTATGCGCTTGAATAAGCTGGTGACTAATATGCTGGGGGAGGACGAGCTTCTCGAGCTTTATAAACCCATCGCTTCCGAGTTTGAACTTGATAACTGCCGACAGTCCACAAGCCGAGTTAAATTTTATCCTATATACGATAAATGGAGCTCTTCCGTAACCTTTTCCTTTAAAGGCGCCGGAGACAATGATATTTATGCGTATTTCCCCACGTTTTATCATACAAGCGCGGAAATGTTTTTAAATGGTGAAAAAATAGGAAATCTTTTTTCCAAGGACAATCACGGTTTTGTTTACGTAGGAAGATACGGTGAAGAAGAAACTGCCGAGTTATCCTTTCATATATCCGAAGAGGGTATTTATATAACACAGAAAACGCCCTATTTTTACTATCTCGATCAAGAGGTTTTAGACGAGGTATATGAAAAGCTAAGTCAATGCGCCTATAATGTGGAAGAATGCCGCGAGCATTATTTCAGTGGTACGATTAACGTCAGAGACGGACAAAATACAGTTTTGACAACCATTCCGTATGATAAGGGATGGATTGTTACGGCGAACGAAAAAAAGGTAGAAAGCTACGAAACTCTCGACGCGCTTCTCGCTTTTGACCTTGAAAACGGAAATTATGAGCTTGAATTACGTTATATGCCAGCTATATACGTTACAGGCTTTTGGTTATTTGTCGCAGGTATTTCCACCTTAACAATAATAATGCTAACAGAATTTTTAATCAAAAAGAAGAAAAAAGCCAAGGCAGACAACATTCTGCCAAAAAAGGAGTCGTAATGTTTTATCACATAAGAGGAGAGCTTGTTTATATTGATGCTGCATATGCCGTAATTGATGCAGGGGGAGTGGGATACAAATTGAACATAAGTCTTAACACTTACAATGAAGTCTCTACGGAAATAGGAAGCGAGGTAAAATTGTTCTCGCACTTACAGCTTCGTGAAGACGCCGCCGAATTGTTTGGGTTCTATACAAGCGAAGAGCTGCACTGCTTTAAGCTTCTGACAAGCGTTTCGGGTGTTGGTCCCAAAGCGGCGATGTCGATTCTTTCCTTATTCACTCCCGACAAGTTTGCGTTTGTTGTATGCACAGAGGATATAAAAGCGCTTTCCAAAGCCGCAGGCGTAGGCGCAAAGACTGCCGCAAGAATAGTTCTTGAGCTTAAGGACAAAATTTCCAAGGATAGCCTTAGCGGAGTTTCAAACGGCATAAGTGAGATTGGGGGCAAGTCTTCTGTCGGTTTGCCACAAGGTAAAAACAGTAAGCTGACCGAAGCCTTAGACGCTCTGACTGTTCTCGGATATAACAGAAATGAAATTCTTGAAGTATTAAAAACCGTAGATCCCACATTAGAGCTTGAAGAAATAATTACACGAGCTTTAAAAAATATTGCTAACAGATAACGAGGTTAGATATGGATACCGAATTCGATTTTGAAAACAGAATTATATCATCAGAATATATTCAGTCGGACAGCGAAATTGAAAACAGCCTGCGTCCAAAAAGCTTAGATGAATATATAGGACAAGAAAGAGTAAAAGAAAATCTTAAAATTTATATCGAATCTGCAAAAATACGAAATGACGCAATAGATCACGTTCTTTTGTACGGCCCTCCCGGACTTGGAAAAACAACTCTTTCTAATATTATTGCAAACGAAATGGGAGTCAATATTCGTACCACTTCCGGTCCTGCCATAGAAAAACAAGGGGATCTCGCCGCAATTCTCACCAACCTTTCGGAAGGTGATATACTATTCATAGATGAAATACACCGTCTGGCTCGTTCAGTAGAGGAAATTCTCTATCCCGCAATGGAGGATTACGCGCTTGATATTATTATTGGAAAGGGCCCTAGCGCGAGAAGTATAAGACTTCCCCTCCCTAAATTTACGCTCATAGGTGCTACGACAAGAGCAGGACAAATTACCACTCCTCTGCGTGACAGATTCGGCGTAATAATGAAATTAGAGCTTTATCTTCCTGAAGAGCTGATGACTATAGTAAAGCGAAGCGCTAAAATTTTAGAGTTACCTATAGATGATGACGGCGCAATGGAAATTGCTAAGCGTTCAAGAGGAACACCAAGAATAGCAAACAGACTCTTGAAAAGATTGCGTGACTTTGCAATTGTAAAGGGCGACGGCACAATAACAGGAGAAATAGCTAAGCTTGCGCTTGACATGCTTGAAATTGACGAGCTCGGTCTTGATAATACCGACAGAAAAATGCTTGAGGCTATTATAAAATACTATAACGGTGGCCCTGTAGGTCTTGAAACTCTCGCCGCCACAACAGGCGAGGAGGCTATCACCATAGAGGACGTATACGAGCCGTATTTGCTTCAGATTGGATTTTTGAGCAGAACCCCAAGAGGAAGATGCGCAACTAAATTGGCGTATGACCATTTAGGCATCAAATATGGAAACGCATCAGAGCAGCTCACTCTTGGCGAAGAATAATTCTCAAAAATAATTATGTGAAAGCAGGAGACTTTTGTTTCCTGCTTCTTTTTATTCAGTAATATATAATAACAACCGTATGCAAAGCAAAATCGCTAATACATACGGTTGTTTTTATGAAAAAAGTATTTTTCAGTTAAGCTTATCTCTTATAACCTGGGAGATCGACAAGCGAAAGAACATCTACAGGAAGTCCCGTCGCTATAGCCTTATTAGCGGCGATACCTGTAAGAATGCTCATGCTGCCGTCAAGATAGGTAGCAGCTCTGTGATAAGGATCGTACTCGGGAGACTCGCTGAACAAATCGTCGAGAAGAACCTTGTCTCCGCCTCCGTGTCCTCCGACGCCTTCCTCAATCGGAACCTGATACGGCTCGCCGAACATTGGGTAAACTGTAATTTTCTTTCCAAGAACAACGCCTTCCTGAGAAGAAGCGCCTGCGCCGTTTATATATACAGCCTCAACGACTTCAAGCTCGATACGGCCTTTAGTACCTGTAAAGCATACACGGAAGCCTTCCCAAGGAGAATAAGCGTTAAGAGAATAAGACATCTGAGTGCCATTTTTATACTGAACTAAAACGTTCATAGTATCCTCAATGCTGATGTTGTCGCCAAATACGCTCTGGTCACGGATATAACCGTCGTCCTTCTCTGCGTTCAGATACAAACGCTCAAGTCCATCGTTTCCGTCCATAACCAATGCAAATGGATCGCCATTTGCATTCTCCTGACCGTGAACGCGTGAGTAGAATTTAGTAACTCCTCTTTCTTCTGCGTTTTCGCGTCCGTAGAACTTCAAATCTCCAAGAGCGAATACGCGAACGGGGTATGTATGAAGCCAGAAGTTAACCAAGTCAAAGTGGTGAGTAGATTTGTGAACAAGCAAGCCACCACTGTTTCTCTTGTCTCTGTGCCATCTACGGAAGTAGTCAGCGCCGTGAGACGTGTTAAGCAGCCATTCAAAGTGAACCTGTGTCACTTTACCGATTGTATCCTCCATAATGAGCTTACGCATCGTTGTGTTATGAGGTGCATAACGGTAGTTGAAGGTAACGCGCAGATTGCGTCCCGTGCGTTCAATGCAATCAATGATCTCCTGACATTTTTTAGCGTCAACAGTCATAGGCTTCTCGGAAATAACGTCGCAGCCCATTTCCATTGCCTTGATAATATATCTATGGTGTGTACGGTCAATCGAAGTAACAATGACAACATCGGGCTTTTGCTCTTCAATCATCTTTTCAAATTCATCAGCGCCGTAAAGCGGAATGTCAGCAACGGGAGGAAGATTTTCCTTCTCGCGATAGTTATCAATAACCTCTTTAGCATATTCCATGCGCGTACGGTTAATGTCGCAAAAGCCAACATACTCTGCCGAATCACGGTAAGTCATTGTGATAGCGTGATAGAACATTCTTGCTCTGCTGCCAAGACCTACATGAGCATACCTTTTTTTCATGTTTTTTACCTCTTTTAATATTTAAATTTATGTTAGATTTTATTTATTTAATCTAACATACCTATGTTAACATTTTACCATATGAATATATAAAAATATAGCAGTTTATTTCTTATTGGAAAAATATTTTTAGTATTATAATTTTGCATTTCATCTTGATTTTTGTTTTTGTTGGGTATATAATAGAACTATAATAACAATTGAGGTGATATAATGAGCAAAAAAGTCAACGGTTTTCAAATTTCAAATTATTTTTCTACGTTTCAAATGCATGATTACCATACTCATTCAGAATATGAGATGTATTATGCCATGGGAGAACGTGACTGCCACATAGACATAAGATACTGTAAGCTTCTCGAGGGCGATATACTTATAATTCCGCCTAATACACTTCACCGAATGCACGACGGAGTAGGCTTTAGAACGCTCTGCTATTTTTCGAAAGAGTTCATTACATCTATCTTCTCGCATGAAATAATTTCTTCTCTCGACATTTTAGAAGAAGCTTCTCATATCCGTCCAAGCAAGGCCATGAGCTCTTATATTTTACAAGTTATGGATAACCTTTTGAATAAATATGAAAAAGGTGAAGAAAATGAAGAATATTTCGCTTGCGCTTTAATGTCACTATTGCTTCTTATTTCCAAAAACAAGGAAACACATATTCCGATAGAATATGAAGATAAAGTGTTTGGCGAAGTAATTAAATATATTCATTCAAATTATTCGGAAATATTTGGCATCGATGACATAATATCGGCTGTCGGTATTTCAAAGGGCGTGCTTTTCCGACTCTTTAAAAAGTATTTTGATATTTCTCCCATAACATATCTTAATTCTGTAAAGATACAAAAAGCATGTAATTTGCTTGCCGATAAAAGCCTCAATATAACGGAGGTTGCCCTGAAATGCGGCTTTAATTCCTGTACGTATTTTGACAGAATTTTCAGAAATATTGTTAAAAAAACGCCTGCCGATTTCAGACGTGAGCTTTATGACCAAACGTCGTCGCGCCTCGATTTCTTTGTAAAATAAAATTTAAAGCCCCTTGCGACAATTAAGCACAAGATCTGTCGCAAGGGGCTAAACATTTTAAAAAACGAGAAAAAGCTGCCGTGCGTTCTTTAGCAGCTTATTTTTCATTGAAAAGTAACAATGCTCATACATAATTATAACGCCCTCTGAAATGTTTTTTATATTTAGGAAAAACATCCCCTTGCTTTTGAAAATGCGCGCTGAATAAGGTACAACTATCAAAACCGTATAATTTTGCGCAAGCTCACACACGCTTTTGAAAAAGAAAGGGCTGAAGTCACGTTCTCTGAAAAAAACAATAATATCCTTATCATTGATATGTGGCTCTATTTCAACCTTTTTATATTTGAGATTTATACGTGTTACAAGAATAATTATAAACAGCAAAAGTATAAATATAGGTAAAACAACAAGTGCCGCCGCCGCGGCAATCAGAAGCAAGGCGCTTGCCTGTATCCAAGCAACAGAAAGAAACAGAATTCTGAAAAAGCGCATTACATATATAAAAGGCTTGAAAAAATCATTCATTTTAGAATATGTTTTATAAGAAGCCGTTCGTCTTGCAGTGTTTAAGAGAAAGGAAAAATATCCTTCCCTGTTATGCGCCAAAAAGGCATCGTAAGATGCTTCAAAATGGAATTCTGCCGAATTTTTAGAGCCCGTTTTTTCTGATTTTTTGTCTTCTGTAGATGTGGTGGTTTCTTTTTTTCTACGCTTTGTTGCCTTCTTCTTTTTCATTTTTGGCTTTGGCCTCTTCAGTAAGAATAAGATTTCTTCTTATTGTTTCCCGTTTTCGCCAAGAATATACGCGCATATTAAATTCGTCGTCATTCATATTTTCTAAAACGTCTGACGTCAGTTTATGTATTATATCCTCATAAAAAAATTTAATTGGCGTCTGAATAGTTCCGTTTGTTATTGCGTTTAATGTATAGGGACAAACATTTTGACAAATATCGCAGCCCCATACTGTATTGTTGTTTATAATAAGCGAAAGCTCTTGATCGCTAAGCTCGCCTTTCCTTTGCGTTATTGCAGAAAGACATAATTTATTAGAGTCGTTTAAAGCGCCTGTCGGACAAGACACCTTGCATTTTCCACATTTTAAACAACTTTTTGGTTCTTCTGCCGAAACATATCCAAGCAATTTAGCGTCTATATCTGTGAAAATATCACCTATAAAAACAAATGAAGAATACTTTTCATTTATTAAAAGTCGATTTTCTCCGATAACTCCGAGACCGCATTTCGCCGCCGCTTCAAGCTCAAATATCGGAGAATGGTCGGCGAATCCACGTATTCTGTTTTGCGGATACACTGTTTTTAAGGTGTTAGACAAACCTTCAAAAAGCTGGTTCATATATAAGTGATAGTCCTTTGAAACGGCGTATTTTGAAAGGTTTTCGCCGTTTTGGGTATAATACGGAACCAAAAAACAAATAACGCTTCTGGGTACAAAGTCCTCATCATTCAGAAGATAGTCTTTTTGTATTTTACATTCCTCTATAGGCAATACACCGTAATATTCAATACATTCTTTTTTGAAAAAATCAGATATTATTTTAATCATTTTTTCACCTACAATCTTAACTCATTATACAACTAAAAATGTGTTTTTTCAATACTTTCACCCATTTTTGTTTTTTGGGGATATAAAAAAGGTTGCAAGTGATAGACAAATTAAGACGCCTCCAAATATTTTCTTTATAATCACGGGGCTTATGAATGGTAAGATATAACTTCCGACAAATACGCCGCCGACTCCAAAAAGCGAAATAAATATTAAAACCCGTAAATCTATCCTTTTTTTATAAAAATTTACTGCG
Organism: Eubacteriales bacterium; assembly: GCA_045539995.1. Lineage (GTDB taxonomy): Bacteria > Bacillota > Clostridia > Oscillospirales > CAG-272 > UBA1740. The sequence goes on along the minus strand of JAZQGJ010000056.1, from coordinate 18,401 downwards.
ATAGACGCTAAGGCTGCGTATATAAAAAACGCAAGGTTTAACCCTTGAGCTACTATTTGCTCTGCGTGACGAACAAGCGTCATATATACTAAAAAGAGTCCTCCACTCCCAACACCGAGACCTGTTAAAATGCCTATTAACAAGGATGCGATAAAATCTATTATATAACTCATATAAACATTCTAACCCCCGAATAAAGCATAATCGCAGCAAAAATCAGCTTTAAATGCTTTGTTTTGACCTTTCCAAGCAAAAGTGCGCCGACGCTTCCTCCCAAAAACGCTGGTAAAATATACGGAAATGAGTCCTTTAAATCGAACATATCCTTTCTTATATAGGAGTAAACGGATATGAGAGAAAAAATAAATATTGCCGCGTTTGTAATAGCGAAGCTGTTACGTATTCCCTCTCTGCCTAAAAACCACTGTAAAGCAAAGACTAATATTATACCTCCTCCCGCCCCTATAAGTGAATTTATTATTCCCGAAAGAAAAGTGGCGAGAGCAAGTAAAATATATCTTCTCGTTTTTTTATTTTTCATATTTATTATATTTCCTTTGTAAAAAAATCTAAAATTTGCATAAAAATATGCAAAACCTCTTGTATTTTCTTTATATTTTTGATATCATAATTAGTGTAGTATAAAAAAATTTTTTTATCCTGTTTTCTATAAAAAAGAACATAATTTCTTTAAGTTTATTTATAAAACATTTCAAAAGAAAGGGCATGTAATGGATAATCGCGACGATAACAAAAAGGAAAAATCCACAGAAAACGAAAGCGCACAGGAAAGCACCGTTGCTTCTAAAAGAAGAAAGCAAGGTCCTTCATCGCAGGATCATGACTATATAAAAACCCATTCAAAAGGAAACGAGTCTTCCTATAAAAATGAGTCTGTTCGCAAGCGTGGTGCTTCTTCACCTGACAAAAATCAACATATGTTTTTCAAAAACGCATCGAATCCAGACAGCGCGTTCAATATTGCTATGACGTACGTTTTAGCCTTTATCGCTATATATTTTACATTTTGTATTTTCTCGGATGCAGGGGCAATATTTGGCAAAATTATAAGATTTTTATCCTTTGGGCTCTTCTCTTCTGCCGCCTTTTTTGTTCCTTTTTTTCTTCTTTTACAAGGAATAAGATGGAGACACGACGTAAGAAACAAAGGAGTTCTTAAAAAAACAATATCCACCTTTGTTGCATTGGTATTCATATCAGCTTTGTTTTATTTGAAGGACAATTTTTTGCACAGCGCTTCTTTTGACACCTTATCGGAATTTTTTGGTATGTTCTTTGATTGGGACAACCCCGAAGCATCCAGAAAGGGCGGCGGTCTTTTAGGAAGCCTGCTTGGTTGGTGTCTCTATAGCGTGTTCGGAAAAATAGGAACAATTTTAATTTTTACGCTTGTTTTTCTCTTATATTCAATTTTCTTCTTCAATTTTAATCCCAAAACCTTTGCCTTTAAGATTCATAAATATATTAAGCTGAAAGCTCAAGCGATTAAGGGCAAAAGAGATGCAAAAAAATTAGTTAAGCAAAAAAGGACGCGGGAAATTCCCGAAGAAGACGAAGAAGATGCACCTTATGACGTGGAAATTGAGCCATTGCCCGAGCCTGAAGTTCCAAGAGTACAAGCGAGAAGAATTACGCGTGAAAAGAACGATGAAAAGCCCGTTTTACCCGAAATAATTAACGTGTCCTCTGTCGAGAGAAACGCAGAAAACGAAAGACACGAAAAGTTTAAAAACGCGTTTGCCGATTATGAAGAAGCGGATTTAATGTCAGATGGTAATGAAATATATGAAAGCGTCGAGGAAACGGCAAAAATAAAAATGAATAGCGCCGACGGTGTAAGCAGCTCTTCCATTGATGAGCTTGCCTTCGACAGAAGCCCCTTTACATTGGGGGACGAGGAAAGTGACACGGAGCCGAAAATGAAGAAGTCCGCTATACTGTTTGACGACAGTGACTTCGATGATGATGACGACGATTCATCCGCTCAAAGCCTCGATGATATCAGAAAGCTTACTAAAATCCAAAAAACTCCTACCCGGAACGGATTCTCTTCTCCTAATTCAAAAGCGCTCAATGTCAACAGTTCTTCTGATATGCCGTCTGACAATAAAGCTGATGGTGCGCTGAAGAATGCTCCCGTCCAAAGCAAGCCAAAATATGTTTTCCCGCCCCTCTCCTTGCTGGAAAAGTCCGCCTCGCTACACACGGGAACAATCAAAGCTGAAAACGACCCCATTGCTATAACGCTTTGTCAAACCTTAAGAAGCTTCAATGTTAATACAACAGTAAGCAACATTTCAAGAGGTCCGAGAATTACAAGATATGAGCTCGTTCCCGACACAGGCGTTCGTATCCGTTCGATTGCGAATTTAGTGGACGATATTTCTATGGCGCTTGCTACTGCGGGAATAAGAATTGAGGCGCCTATACCCGGAAAAGCGGCGGTAGGTGTCGAGGTTCCAAACACAGCGCCCACTACTGTAAGACTTCGCTCTCTTTTAGACAACGATGCCTTTAAATCAGCCCCTGCAAAAACAACCGTATGCTTAGGCGCTGATATCGGAGGCGATGCTATATATGCTGATATTGCAAAAATGCCTCATATGCTTATTGCAGGCGCTACAGGTATGGGTAAATCGGTATGTATAAACACAATAATTACCAGTATATTATATAAGGCACGCCCTGATGAAGTAAAGCTCATTCTTGTCGATCCGAAGAAGGTAGAGCTTAACGTATATAGCGGCATTCCCCACCTCCTCATTCCTGTTGTAAGTGACCCCTCTCAAGCTGCAGGCGCTCTCGCTTGGGCTGTAAACGAGATGGAAAGCAGGTTTGACAAAATAGAAGCTGAAGGCGTACGAAATATAAAGGGGTATAACAAGGCAATAGAGGGCGATCCTTCTAAAGAGCCTATGTGCCAGATAGTAATAATCATAGATGAGCTTGCAGACCTTATGATGAGCAGCCCTGATTCTGTAGAAACCTCTATATGCCGTATTGCTCAAAAGGCACGCGCTGCAGGAATTCATTTGATCATTGGTACTCAGCGCCCCTCTGTCGACGTAATCACGGGCTTGATTAAGGCAAATATTCCTTCGCGAATAGCCTTTCACGTTTCTTCGCAAATTGACTCGCGTACAATTCTCGATACGGCAGGCGCTGAAAAGCTGCTGAACAACGGCGATATGCTGTTTTATCCTGCAGGTATTCCAAAGCCGAAACGTATTCAGGGCGCATTTGTTGATGATGACGAGGTAGAAAGAGTAACGACCTTCTTGAAGAACAACTCAAAGGGTGCTGTATATGACGACGACGTAATTGAAGAAATTAAGAAAGCCGCCGAAAAATGCGCGCAAAGTGGAAAAAGAAGAAGCGACTCTGACGGCGACGACGGAAATATTGACGGCATTCTTGACGATCCTAAATTCAACGCAGCGATAGATATTGCCTTTGAGGCAAATAAGATTTCCACTTCCTTGCTTCAAAGAAAGCTTTCTATAGGATTTGGAAGAGCTGCCAAGTATATTGACGCTATGTGCGATCTCGGAATTGTAAGTGAGCCTGACGGTCAAAAGCCAAGAGAGGTCCTTATGTCGAGAAGCGAATATTACGAACGCAAAAACAGGCACGAAGAATAAAACGAATTAGGAGATTATATTATATGGTTTACGTACTGCTCGCAAACGGATGCGAAGAAATAGAAGCACTCTGTCCTGTGGATGTTTTACGAAGAGGCGGATGCGAAGTAAAAACGGTAGGGATTACCGGAAAAACCGTTACAGGCTCTCATGGAATAAAAATTGAAGCAGATATTTCCCCAGATGAAGTAAATAACGACATAGAGCTTCTCATTTTCCCCGGTGGAATTCCAGGCGCAGATAATCTTGACGCCTCGCCGTACACCGACAAATTCGTCGAAATGACGAACAAAAGTCAAGGCAGAATTGCGGCTATATGCGCAGCCCCATATATTCTTGGAAAACGTGGACTTTTAAACGGAAAGAATGCCACCTGTTATCCGAGCGATAAATTTATTTCTCAATTAAATGGGGCTATTTATACAAAAGAGGCTTTTGTAACTGACGGAAATATCACTACAGGCGCGGGTATGGGAATTTCTTTTGAATTTGCATGCGAGCTGCTACGGCTTTTAAAAGGCGATGAAGTCGCAAACACTATAGCAAAATGCGCTCTTATAAAATAATGATCAGAGAATGCTTTTTTTCACAAACCATAGGCGACGGAATTGTCTTTAATATAAATTCTGTAAAAACTGCTGACGTTCACATTTGGCAAGAAGCCTTTAAAGACGAGTTGTCGGAAATAAACAGCGCTGTACGCAAGCTTGAAAATTGCTCTTTTTGCGCGTCATTAACCCAAAACAATACCGTTTTATCTCAATATATCGGCATAAAAACGAATATAAAAGAAAAAAAGGGCATTTATATATATGCCCTTTGTACTAATCCGTTATATAGAAATAAAGGCTATATGAAGCGCTTATTAGAGCTTTCCTTTGAATATGCAAAAAATGCAGGATATGATTTTTTCTGGCTTTTTCCAGCATCTGAAAATCTCAAAAAATCATATAACAAATTAGGCTTTACTGTCGAAATCCCTGTAGGCGCTTCCCCGTTCCCCCTCGAAGAAAATGATTTTTATAACGAATTTAATTTTGACCATTGTGATAAAAGCGTCTCATTTTCTTTATTCGACGGAAATTATAAGCGTCTTTACAGCTTTTCCGACATGACCTTCGATTACAGCGCGTTTGAATATTCTCTTGCGGGTATTTCAAGTCTTATAGAAATAAAATATATTAAAGAGGGCGGAAATGTCACGGGATATATCGTTTTTTCAAAAGCTTTTCCTGAAAAGGTCTTATGTGTATCTAACCGATATTCACATCTTATTAAAACCGAAAAAAAGGAATTTGCCTATCTATATCCCATTTCTTTAAAGGATTATACTGATATTTACTCGATAGAACCTCTGCCGAGATGAAAAATAAAATGATTAATGAAGAAAAAAAGGCGAAAAGAAAAATATTTGTAAGCAAAAGAAAATCCTTGTCCTTTGACGAAAAAAGCTTACGTGATGAAAAAATTTCACAGTTAATTATCAGAAGCGATCTTTTTAATTCATGTGATACCTTGCTCGCATATTATCCTGTGCGAAACGAAATAAATATACTCCCCGTCATTGAAGCGGCTTTTAAAATGAACAAAAAAGTCGCGCTTCCCAAAACTTATCAAGGCGGGATTATGGATTTCAGATATATTTCTTCCTTTGAAAATCTTGCTATAGGACCATATGGCATACCTGAACCCTGTGAAAACAACGAATTATTCAACGGCAGAACATCTTCTTTATGTATAGTCCCCGCTTTGTCATATGATTTTTGCGGATATAGATTGGGATATGGAGGAGGATACTATGACAGGTTTCTTTCTTCTTTTTTGGGACGAGCTGTGGGCGTTGTATATTCCGATTTCATAATTGAAAGGCTTCCCCACGATAAAAATGACGTTCCTGTATCAGCGTTAATAACGGAAGGCGGTGTAATTAACTGTAAAAATGAATAGTTTCGATAGTAGCTTTAATTTATCATCAAGCAAAATTAAATCATATTTTACTAAAGAAAGACTCATCAGTCTGCATTTCAGGATACCTTTTTTGTTTGCTGCTATATATATTTTAAATGCCTTTTTTATTTTTATTTACAAAGAAAATCTTTTGTATTCGGAAAACGCTTATTTGATTATTGCACTGATAGAAATTGCAACCGTTGCGCTTCCTTTAATGATATACCAAAAAACATGTCATACAAAGCCCGTTTTCTTCTCCTTTAAGCCATTTTCCCCAGACAAGCTGATTGTTGTTTTTCTCGGCGCTTTCGCTATGATTTTCGGCGCTATCGCCATTACGACTCTTTTGTCCCATATGGGAATAATTCAAGCTTCTTATTTTACGTATACCGACTTTAATTTGCCCTATATGCCAAGCAGACTTTCGTCTATGCTTTTCGCTTCTCTGACATTTGCGCTTATTCCCGCTTTTTGCGAAGAAGCTTTGTGCAGAGGGTTAATATTTTCAGAATATGAAAACTGCGGAACTCTACTGTCGGTTGCAATGAGCACTCTGTTTTTTTCGATGATGCATTTTTCTCTCGACAAGCTCCCCTTATATCTGTTTTGCGGATTAATTCTTGGTTTTTTAAGAGCTATTACAAATTCTTCGCTTGCATCATTTTTTGCTCATTTTGTATACAATATGTTCACGCTCTTTTATGAGCAGTTTTTCGGAGCGCTTACAGAGCAATTCAGCGAATTTAAAATCGTATTTTTTATCGCTCTGCTTCTTTGCTTTCTCATGTTTTTCTTTATGTTTGGAGAGGCAGACAGAATTTACAATAACTATTCAAAGAAGAACTCGTATATTGAGCTTTATTATAAGGCTATACCCGATTCTTCCGCGAAAAACATTATAAAGCAAATTATTTATTCGCCCGCTCTTTGGCTTTGCGCCACACTGTATATATTATTTTCTTTGATAGTCTAATTTAGTACGGAGGTTGTATGATTTTAAATCAAAAGCAAACATATATTGCATACCGATGCCCTCGTTGCGCCTCTGCCGCAACGGGTTTTGTAGGAGAATTTTCGCTTTCAGCCGATATGCTGAAGCTGAAATGTCCGTGTAAAAGCAGCGAGATGTCTATAACGCGCACCTCGGATAAAAAAGTTCGCTTATCCGTTCCTTGTATATTTTGCAACAAAAATCACGGCTTTGTAGTCTCTCAAGAGATTTTCTACGGAAAGGATTTGTTCCTTTTAAATTGTCCTTATACCAATATGGATATCTGCTTTATTGGCAAGGAGGACAAAATTTCCGAAGCGATTGAAAAAAACACAAACGAATTAAATGCTCTTTTTTCAGATTTAGGCTATGAAAATTTAGAAGAAATTTTGTCCGACGAGCGTTCGGCCGAAAATATGCTGCCCGACGTTGAAATTTATAATATTGTTCGCTTTATTGTTTCGGAGCTTACAGCCGACGGACAAATTTCCTGTGAATGCAAAAACGAAAAGCCCGACGATTACGGTATAGATTTTGTGGAAGAGGGATTAAGGGTTTTCTGTCAAAAATGTAATGCCGAATATATCTTTCCAACCGACAGTATAGAAGGCGCAAAAGAATTTCTTAACTGCGAGCATCTTGAGTTAAAAAAGAAGAATTAAAATCCGTAATAATCGTTTAGTCCTCTGTATATCGCAAGCGCAAACAAACGAGGATTATTATACATCAATTCAGCATCCTCTGAGTTAGTTATAAAACCGAGCTCAAGCAATACGGCGGGCATTCTTGTTCGTCTCAAAACGTAGAGGCGTGGACGTAATACAATGCCTCGATTTCTCAGACCCGTCAAAAGAGAAATTTCGCTAAGCAGTATTGTCGCGATATCATACGCCTCGCCTCCGTTTCTGAAGACGAGAGCCTCTGTGCCTGAAACGCTTGAATTGATCGATGCATTTGTATGCAAGCTCAAAAAAAGATTCGCGCCAAAGCTGTTAGCCTGATCTACTCTTTCCCTTAAGCTGCTTGAAACACTGTTTCCAAGCTGCGTTTGCGGAGTAGGTCTTGAGAGCCTTGGAATATAGTTTGGATCCTCGTAGAGTAATTCATATAGCGCCTGACCTATGCGATATACTATATCCTGCTCACGGTATCCGCTTCCCTCTGCGCCCGCATTCGGATTTTGTGGGTTGTGTCCCTGATCAATATATACTCTTACAGCCATAACAATTTTTCCTTTTATAAGTTCTTTTCTATTTATAATATATGTAAATCAAATGAGGTTTGTCAATGAAAGAACTCCAAAGAATTTTAAGCTTTTTAAGAAGAGCTGTCGATGATTATCAAATGATTAAAAATGGTGATAAAATCGCCGTAGGCGTATCATCGGGTAAGGACTCGCTTACTCTTTTGACCGCCCTCGCTGAAATGAGACGCTTTTATCCTCAAAAATATGATATTTGCGGAATTACTGTAGATATGGGCTTTGAAGGCGCTGACTTCTCCCGCATTTCCGAATATTGTAAAAGCCTGAACGTAGAATACAAAGTTGTTAAAACAGAAATAGCAAAAATTATTTTTGACGTCAGAAAGGAAAGCAATCCCTGCTCTTTATGCTCAAAAATGCGCAGAGGTGTGTTGAACAGCACGGCGAAAGAGCTGGGCTGTAATTCTGTTGCGCTTGGCCATCATTTTGACGATGCGATAGAAACCTTTATGCTTAATCTTTTTTTTGAGGGTAGACTTGGTTGCTTTTCGCCCGTTACATATCTTTCGCAGAGCGATATAAACGTTATACGCCCTTTAATTTATGCGCAAGAAAAGGATATCCTTTATTTCACCCGTCATTTCCCTCTGCCCGTATCGGAAAGCTGCTGCCCTGAAAATCACGCTACAGAGCGTGAAAATATGAAAGCCTTACTAAAGAATCTTGAATCAGAAAACAAGGGGCTTAGGCACCGAATTTTCAGCGCTATGTGCAAGGGAGAAATTGACGGCTTTAAACCGTTTGGGAGACTTCCTGAATAAAAAATAAAATAGAAAAAAGGCTTGTTTTAATAAAACGAGCCTTTTTAAGAGTTGAGACGGCTTCTAAAATTTGAAGCCGTCTCAAAAAAATACTATCATTGCCTGATTATATTATATCAGGCTCTTCTGTGTTGTCGGACGAATGCTCTTCTTGCTTTTCTTCGGCTGCCTTTTTGTCGGCTTCTTCTTTTGCTTTTGCGTTTTCGTCCGCGCTCTTTTTATTCTTTTCCTCAATCATAGCAGCAAGCTGTTCCATAGTTGCATTATCGTCCATAGCTGCTTTAAACTGTGCGTCGTCCATAACCTCATATTTTACAAGGAATTCTGCGATAAAATGAAGCTTTTCAATATTCGCTCTTAAAATATCTTCTGCTTTTGCAAACGCCTCATCGATAATGCGCTTAATTTCATTATCAATTTTTGCGGCGGTAGCTTCAGAGTAATCTCTCTGTGAGTTAAAATCTCTGCCGAGGAAAACCTCGTCGCTTCCGTGCTCACTGCCGAACTGAATTGTGCCAAGCTCTTCACTCATACCGTATTTCGTAACCATATTACGAGCTATCTGTGTCGCGCGCATAATATCGTTAGACGCTCCGCCTGAAACATCGTCGAATATGATTTTTTCCGCTACACGTCCGCCGAGGAGCATAGAAATTTCCTCTTTAAGCTGATTTTTATATACACTGTATCTGTCCTTTTCGGGAGGATTTAAGGTGTATCCCAATGCTCTGCCGCTTGGTATAACAGATATGCGACGGACGGGGTCCTGAGACTTTAAAAGATGGGCGAGGATTGCGTGACCGGCCTCGTGATAAGCAGTTTTACGTTTCTCATCCTCTGTTATTTTTGCAGATTTCTTTTCTGTTCCCACCATTATCTTCAATGTAGCTTCTTCAATTTCGTCCATACCAATCAACAGCTTATTTCTTCTTGCCGCCAAGAGCGCAGCTTCATTAAGAAGATTAGCAAGATCAGCGCCTGTGAAGCCCACGGTGGTCTGCGCTATCTTTTTAACGTCGACGCCATCTTCTATAGGTTTATTTCTCAAATGAACCTTAAGGATATCTTCTCTGCCTTTTAAATTGGGATAATTAACGGTTATTTGTCTGTCAAATCTTCCCGGGCGCAACAGAGCGGGGTCAAGTATATCGGGACGGTTAGTCGCCGCGATAACGATTATTCCCTCGTGCTTGTCAAAGCCGTCCATTTCAACCAAAAGCTGATTAAGCGTCTGCTCGCGTTCATCGTGTCCGCCACCGAGTCCCGCGCCTCTGTGACGTCCGACGGCGTCTATCTCATCAATGAAAATGATACTTGCGGGAGATTTTCTCGCATTTTCAAAAAGGTCGCGAACTCTGGATGCGCCTACACCGACGTACATTTCCACAAAATCAGAGCCTGATATTGAATAAAAAGGAACGCCTGCTTCGCCTGCGACAGCCTTGGCAAGCAAGGTTTTACCTGTACCGGGAGGGCCTACGAGAAGTACACCGTGAGGAATTCTTGCCCCGAGTCCTGTAAACTTAGCGGGGTTTTTCAAAAATTCTACTACCTCTTCAAGCTCTTCCTTTTCTTCATCTGCGCCTGCAACGTCAGAAAATCTTACTGAATTTTTTTCACCTACGCTGAGCTTTGCTCTTGAACGGGCGAAGGAATTCATTTTGCCTCCGCGTCCTGTCGCCTGATTCATCATATATATCCAGAAGCCAACGAAGACTAAAAGAATTATTATATAAGGAAGCCAGGAAACAAACCAAGGAGTTTCCTTTATTTCTTCGAAATTATATTCTTCTATAATCCCCGCCGCATGCTGTTCATCAGCTATTTTTTCAAGCCACTCATATTGGAAGGAGTAGCTCAATCTATAGACATAGTCAGCTTCGTTTCCATTTTCGTCCACGGTATTTAGCGTGATGTATCCTTCTGTATCTACGTAGAACGACTTGACCTGATTGTTATTAAATTTGTCTTTCAAATCGCTATAGGTAAATTCTTCTTTTGCTGTCATCATATCTGTCAGGACAACCGCCGCTAAAATAAAGCAGACAATCAAAAGCAGAAAAAATACAATGTTCTTTACATTTACTTTCATTAGGTAATGACCAAACCTTTCTTACGTTACAACAAAATAATAAAAGTCGTGATTTATAATATACGTTTAATAAATTTAACGTCACATAGAGTATAATATACGAAGTCCGTGTCTGTCTGCTTGCAAGCAAGCACGGACGACTATATTTCAAGTAATGTGCGAAAACTGACAGGTTTTCGGGCGATGACACAGTCAGCGCAGTTAATTTCGTCAAAGATGAAATTAACGTCACATAGATTATAATATACGAAGTCCGTGTCTGTCTGCTTGCAAGCAAGCGCGGACGACTATATTTCAAGTAATGTGCGGAAACCGATAGGTTTTCGGGCGATGACACAGTCAGCGCAGTTAATTTCGTCAAAGATGAAATTAACGTCACATAGATTATATTATATAAGTATTTTTCAGAAATTATGAATTATAAACCTCAGGTTTAAGAATTCCTACATACGGCAAGGTACGATATTTTTCATCGTAATCCAAGCCGTATCCCACAACGAATTCGTCAGGGATTATCATTCCCGAATAATCGGGGACAAATTCTACTTCTCTGCGTGATGGTTTATCAAGAAGCGTACAAGTCTTTACTGAACGAGCGCCCTTGTTAAGTAGATAGCTTACGAGGTAGGAAAGAGTCCTTCCACTGTCAATAATATCTTCGACAATAACAATATCGCATTCCTCAATATTCTTTCTCTGTAAGTCGAGGTGGATATTAACGTTTCCCGTCGTTTTTGTACCTGTGCCGTATGAAGAAACCTTCATAAATTCTATTTCTACGGGAGTTTTAAGCTTTTTCATCAAGTCTCCCATAAAAACAACAGAGCCCTTCAGAATAGCGAGCAAAATAACGTGCTCACTGTTTTCAAAAAAATCGTTATCAATTTCCTTTGCTAATCGTGTTGTCATTTCGTCAAGCTGTTTTTCATCGACAAGCACCTTTAAAATGTCCTTATTCATCATTTCCTCCATTATGACAGTAGTATGCGTATAACTCAATAGTTTCATTATTTGTATTTGTTTTTTGAGAATCCCTTACCGAAAATCCGGGAACCCATAAAATTCCGTCAGAGTCGCAAATCACGGGGATAGTTTGTTTTTCCTCTTGCGACAGTTTAGCATCGTTAAAGAGCTTTTTTAATTTACGCGTCATTTTTCCGTAACGGTAAAAGTCCCCGTCTCTTCTGTTCCTCGCAAAGATTTTACCATTTATTTTAGCAGAAGTTAAATTCGCTTGTATTGATAATTTGTAAACATTTGTTACGGATAAAGCATTTTGATCATTTTTCTCGTTCGTCAGATAAATAATTGCGTGTGAATTCGGCAAACGGTTTTCGCCAAGATTAAGCTCGACGCAAAAGCTCTTATCTTTTAAGGAAACGGCTTTTTTGAACTTATAGTATTTCCTGTCACATACAAAATCAATACCGCAAGGCAATGAATAAGTCATGCCAATATTGTTTTCCTTATTTATAATTTCCATTATTTTTTCAATATGCGAATACGAAAGACTCTCAAGGTCATTTCCGAGAAAGCTGTACATATATATAATGACACGGCTAAGAATAGCTGCGTGTAAATTTTTAAATACGTCTTTTTTCGATTTTTCAGTGATTTCATTTCTTTCGCAGAATTCCTTTACGTATTCATCGAAAAAGTCCATATCGTTTCGCATATTTTTGTTAAGCCGTTGTATTGCGCTTTCAAAGGAAGTATTTATATGAGAGCATTTTGGAATGATTTCTTTTCTTATAAAATTTCTGCTATATGAGGTGTCATTGTTAGTAGAGTCGAAAACATAACTAATATTATTATTTTCGAGTGCATTGACAATATCAGCTTTGGAAACGTATAGAAGCGGTCTGAGAATATTACTTCTCTCAGGGGGAATTCCACGCATAGCGCGTCCTGCGCCTCCCCTGAGCATATTAAATATAACTGTTTCGGCATTATCGGTTGCATTATGCGCGGTAACAATATAAGTATATTTTGGATTTTCAGATATAAATTTATTAAAAAAAGAGTATCTTACGTTTCTTGCCGCTTCCTCTACACCTATTTTGTCCTTCTTCGCAAGCGACAAGACGTCAGCTTCAAACAGATGAAATTCAATATTGTTTTCAGAACATAAATTTCGGCAGAACTCCGCATCTCTTTCAGCCTCCTCTGCCCTTATGTGATGATTTACATGAAGCGCGCAAAGAGGAAAGGAAAGCTGTTCGGAAATTTTCTTCATACAAATAAGTAGAAAAACAGAATCGGCTCCTCCCGAAAGCGCAACTGCAACGCCTTTTTTAAACTTATCCTCGAAGCCATAATCTGATATAGCAGCTTCGACGCCCGCAAGTGCATTTGATAGCGAGGCATCTCCTTGCCAAAAAATTTTCACTTTGAAGCTCCTTCTTCGCTTTCATCATCAAGCGTTCTGAATTTAGTAAACTGACCTATCCAGCCCATCTTCACGCTTCCTGTTGAGCCGTGACGGTTTTTAGCAATTATTACCTCGGCGGTATTGGCTTCCTGCTCCGCTTTTTTTACGTATGCCTGATCCTTGTAATATTCGTCTCTGTAAAGGAACATTACGATATCGGCGTCCTGCTCAATAGCTCCTGAATCTCGAAGGTCAGATAGCATAGGCTTTTTTACAGTTCTCGATTCGGGGCCGCGCGAAAGCTGGGCGCAGCAAATTATCGGCACGCCCAAATCTTTGGCCATAATTTTCAAATTACGGGATATGTCTGCAACCTCTTGAACGCGGTTCTCGATATTCCTTCCGCTCTGCATAAGCTGTAAATAGTCAATTACGACCAAGCCGAGATTTTTAACACGCCTTAATTTTGATTTCATATCGGTGACCGAAATTCCTGAAGTATCATCAATCAGAATATCACAGCCCGTAAGCTCACCTGCCGCCTGAGCAATCCTTCCCCAGTCATCGCCCGTAAGATTTCCGCTTCTGATGGCATAGCTGTCAACCAAGGCTTCGCTCGAAAGCATACGTGAAACCAGCTGCTCACCCGACATTTCAAGCGAGAAAACGCATACTGTTTTTCTGCTTTGCTTAGCAACGTTAACGGCAATATTCATAGCGAAGCTCGTTTTTCCCATACCCGGACGGGCGCCTACAAGAACCAAATCGCCAAGTCCCATCTGAACCAAAACCTTGTCAAGCCCCGAAAAGCCCGTTTTAGTTCCAGAAATAGCCCCCTTGTTCTGAGAAAGATATTCAAGGTCGCGATAGACACCGTTCATAATATCACTTATATGGCGAAATTCACTTGAAGAACGCTTTTCGGCAATATCAAAGATTTTCTGCTCAGCCATATCTACCGTTTCTTCGGCTTTTCCCTGTTCGGAATAGGCAATGTCGGAAATTTCATTGCAAGCGTTTATGAGCTTTCTGAGTAGCGCCTTATCCTTTATTATCCTTGCATAGTCCTTAATATTAGCCGCAGTCGGAACAAATTTGGCAAGCAGCATAATATAATCCTTACCACCCGTTTCATTATAAACGCCGTTCTCGACCAAATTGTTTATCAACGTAACTATATCTATTTCCTTGCTCATCATGAACATAGAGCGCATAGAAACAAATATTTGTTTATGTTCTTCGACACTAAAATCTTCCTCGGTAATCATACCCGCAATATCTTCAAAGCTTGTGGGATTTAAAAGTATAGATCCGAGCACCGACTGTTCCGCCTCTATGGAAACAGGAAGATTTCTCACTACGTCCCCGTACATATTAAACTCCTTCGGTTGTTTTTTATTCGCAAACCACTAACGTGAATTTTCCAACTATATCGCCGTAAAGCTTCACTGATATCGAGTAGGTACCGTGCGCCTTTATAGGCTCTTCAAGTGAAAGCTTTCTCTTATCAACTGTAATAGAAAAATCCTTTTCAAGTGTTTCGGCAATATCCTTGGCAGTGACGGCTCCGTAAAGTCTGCCGTCCGCGCCCGAAGAGCTTTTGATTTTTACAACAACGCCTGAAAGCTTTTCGGCGAGAGCGCTCGCTGCCTTTTTTTCTTCTTCTATTTTGAAGGTCTTGGAATCCTCCTTGCCCTTAAGCTCGTTTGTCGCCTTGGCATCAGCCACAATAGCAAGCTTCTTAGGCAAGAGAAAATTTCTTGCATATCCGTCTGAAACCTCAATTATCTGGTCCTTTTTTCCCTGACCTTTTACATCCTTCATTAAAATTACTTTCATTGCTTATTCTCCTATATGTTATCTAAATTATCATCAATTGAATCGCGCAAACGCTGTATTACGTTTCTCAAGGTCTCGTTTGAAATCTGCGCGCCCGCGACGTCAAAATGTCCGCCGCCGTTAAGCTTTTCGAGAATGACCTGAACGTTTATTGTACCGTTTGAACGAGCTGAAATGTGAATTCTTCCGTCAATATTAACCAAAACGAATGACGCATCAATATTCTTGATTGCGAGCAGCTTGTCGGCAACCTTCGCGGCCATAACACGATAGCTCGAATCCGTATTACCCTCACAGGAAGAAATCGCTATTCTCTTTTTATAAATTGTTATATTTGTATTGAAGCGCGCTTCCTTTGTAAGCTCTTCAATATCGGACTTAAACATTTCCTGTGTTTCGCCCGGATTCGCGCCTTCTCCTCTTAAGAACTGCGCGACACCGAAGGTCCTCGTTCCCGTATTTCTTGTAAACTGCTTGGTATCAAGCAGAATACCTGAGAACAAAAGCTCTGATTCCTCTTTGTGAAGGTTCCTTGTAACCATATTCTGTTCAAGAAATTCGGCCACCAATTCCGAAGCGGAGGACGCAGACGTCTCAATATATTCAAGCTTTACAGAAGGTCCGAATTCCGCGGCTTTTATATGGTGGTCTATTACCGCAATATTGTTTGCCTTTGCCGCAAGCTCAGGGCATTCAACAAAATCAAAGTTGTTGGTATCTACAATAATAAGCAAGGTATCCATTGTCAACAGATCCATAGCCTCAGCGCCGTCAACAAATACCTTTTGATACGAAGAAAGGGGCTCGATTTTTTCAAAGCAGGGCGCTAAGTTGGGATCGTTTTTATTAACTACAATATTTACGCGCATTCCGCAATTCTTTGCAAATCTCGCCATGCCGACTGAAGCGCCGAAGGAGTCGTAATCTCCAAAGCGGTGTCCCATAATAATGACGTTATCAGCGCGTCCCATCATTGCTATCAGCTGGCTTGCCGTAACTCTCGCTTTGACGTTTGTGCGCTTAAAGCTCGCTTTAGTTTTACCGCCGTAATACTCAACGCCCTCTTCACTTTTGTAAACTGCCTGGTCTCCTCCGCGCTGGAGGGCCATATCAAGTGCGCTCTGCGCCGCATATTCTCTGTCAAAAATAGTTTCGCCTAAATCAGAAACACCGATAGAAACGGTAACCGAAATACCGTCTCCGACACGGACCTCTCTTATTTCATCGAGGATTTCAAATCTGTTTTCAAGACATTCCTCCAAGCGCTCCGCATCAAAAACTATTAAGTATTTATTTCTTTCATACGCGCGAATTACGCCGTCCATGCCGTTAACCCATTTTTTAAGCTTGTTTTCAACGGCATTGGTGGTTTTTATAAAGTCATCTCGTACATACTGAATAATTTCGTCGATGTTATCTATGATAGCATAGGCAACAACAACCTGGCCTCTTCTATACTTATCATCCAATTCAAGAAAATCAGTACAGTCATCAAGCACGACAAACCAATAATCATTATCGGAGAGCCTACAAGGAATACTATCAACCTTAAAGCTTTTTTCGCCTATATTAACTATCCGGTTTTCCTCAGAGTCATCCAAAAACAACCCCAAAGAAATTATTTCTTCGATATTTACGCCCTTAACTAAACGCTTATGACCTGTTTTTTGCTCAAAAGCGCTGTTGCACCAGATTACGCTTCCGTACGTATCGCAAAGTACCACAGGAGACTTGAGCTGTAAAATAACAGAGCCTATTTCCGTGTCGAAAATCTCGTCTAAGGTGCGGCGTGTAGCCAGACTGCTTCTCTGCATTCTTATATCTACCCACAAAGCGAGCAATAAGAAATAGAAGAATAAGGATACAAGTCCGTTAAATAAATAGGAATTATCGGTATGTTCTCCCAAAAGCATTAAAAGCAAAACGGCAAAAAAAGACAAAGCGATAATAACCGCTATATCCAAACGCGTCGCAAGCTTACTTCTTTCTTTTTGTTTCATATTATACCTGCCAAAAAGGCATATCCTCCATTAAATTTATATAAATAAATTTCAGAATAAATATATTATAGCAAATAAAATCAAAAATGTAAACAAAAAATGCAATATTTATAATAAAAAGTAAGAAAAATTTAAAATATTGTAAAATGATCCTTGAAAATAACTTGATTTTGTTGTAAAATAGTAATGTAATTTATTAAAAAAGGAGGTTGCTATGGGAAAACAATTGCAAAATTCCGTATCGATATTAAGCGGGATCGGCGAAACAAGAAAAAAGGCCTTTGAGAAATTAGGCGTGAATACTCTTAGCGACCTTTTATATCATATCCCCAGAGCATATCAAAACAGAGGAAACGTTAAGCAGTTAAAGGACGCGCTTGACGGCGAAACCGCCTCGTTCTCTCTTTGCGTAGTTTCTCAGGTCAAAAACGCGCTTCTTAAAAACAGACTTACCCTGACAAAATTTCGGGCGTCAGACGAAAGCGGCGCGGTTGAGGTCGTGTTTTTCAATCAACCGTTTTTAAAGGACGTTTTCACCTTAGGCGCTGAATTCAGATTTTGGGGTAAATTAACGTATCAAAACAAAAAATGGCAGTTGGTTTCTCCCGAGTTTGAAAGCGTGATACCAGGCAAGATTCTGCCTGACTTTATCCCTGTATATCATATGACTGATGGGCTTAACAACAAGCAAATAAGCAAGTCTGTAGCTCAGGCTCTTTCGCTTTGCTTGCCCGAAATTGAGGACTCGCTTCCCGAAGAAATACGTAAAAAGAACGGTCTTCCGACGCTTTCGTTTTCACTTCAAAATATACACTTTCCCGAGAATTCGGAAGCTCTAAATCGAGCAATTAAAAGACTTTCGTATGAAGAATTATTTTACTTTTCTCTCGGGCTTCATATTATTAAGAAAAATCAATCTGTCACAAAGGCTGTTCCTTGTGAAAAGCATTCCTTGAAACCGCTGCTTTCCTTGCTCAGTTATGAGCTTACTACGGCGCAGAAGCGTGTTATAAGCGAAATTATTTCTGATATGACCAAGAGCGAAAAGGATGCGTCGCCTATGAACAGAATCCTGATAGGCGATGTCGGAAGCGGAAAAACGATCTGCGCAGCCTGCGCCATATACACCGCAGCAAAAAGCGGTCTGCAAAGCGCTTTTTTGGTGCCGACAGAGGTGCTTGCGAGACAGCATTATAACGACTTATCAGGACTTCTTGAAAATTTGGGAATAAAAACTTCATTGCTCTTAGGCTCTACAAGCGCAAAGGAAAAGAAAAAAATTTATTCGTCTTTATCGGGTGATAATGAAGAAAGAATAGATTTAATAATCGGAACGCACGCGCTACTAAACGATAACGTTTCTTTTTCAGAGCTCGGACTTATTATTACCGATGAGCAGCACAGATTTGGAGTAAAGCAAAGAGCAGTGCTGAAGGAGCGAAATGCCGGCGTCCATACCCTCGTTATGAGC